>JANMWH010000123.1:0-18878 GCA_031393945.1 Polaromonas sp.
ACGCCCCCCGGGATCAGTCGTTTGGCGCGTGCAAACAGTGCGTCGTTGCGCGATGCGGTGGCTTGTGAATCAGGCTTAGTGCTTGGTAGTTCCATTGGGCGGTAAGTCAAAAAAAGGTGGGGTGAGGTTAAGAAAAAGCGTAGCAGCTTGGGCAGCTAATTTTGCTTGAAGCGCACTGGCGGCATCGGCTGTGGGGTCAAGGCTGTTTTCTGAATTGTCGGTGTCGGCGTCCGTGTCGGTATCTGTGTCAGGCTGAGCCCAAAACATGCGGTCTGGCACCACCAAGCCCATGCCGGGTTTAAAGCCGGCGTTCAAGCTTTGGTCTAAAAACCCGAGCGCTTCAGCCGCAGCTTGCGGCAGGTCGTGGCCGTTGGCCAGCAGGGCGGTCAGCGCGGCAGACAGGGTTTCGCCAGCGCCTGAAAAAATCGCTTCAAAGCGCTCAAATTTTGCGCTGTGCAAAATGGCCAAAGGCGTGGCCAGCACGTTGTCAATGAACTGGTCGGGCAACGCTATGCCGGTGACCAGCACGTAGGGCACACCAAATTCAGCCGCCGCTTTGGCGATGTCTTTGGCAGTTGGGTTTTTCTCGTTTGGCCAGTCGGGCAACAGCCAGCGCCGGAGGCTGCTGAAATTACCCACCAGCACAGTGGTTTGCGGCAGCATCAGCTCCCGAAACGCGTCCCAGTAGCTGTCAATCTGGGCTTCATGCCACCAAGACAGGTCGGGCATGTAGGCAATTAGAGGCACGTCGGCGTAGTCTGACGCGATTTCTGCAATCACGCTGATGTTTTCGGGGTTGCCGACAAAGCCGACTTTGATGGCGTCGACTGGTATGTCTTCAAGCGTGGCGCGGGCTTGCTCGGCAACGGCCTCGTCGTCGAAGGCGATGTGGTCAAAAATCTCGACCGTGTCGCGAACATAAGCGCCAGTGACTACGGCCATGGCATGACCGCCAGTCGATGCGATGGCAGTGATGTCGGCCGTCAGCCCGCCGCAGCCGCTGGGGTCGCAGGCGTTAAACGTCATGACGCAGGCCAATGAGGCTTCTGCCTCAGCTTGTTCTGGCCCCATGGGGACGTTGCCCGGTAAATCTGGATTGCTTGCTGCCATACACTTCGATTTTGCGCTGTACTCGAATAAGCAACGCCGCCCCGATACAATTGTTGCATTCTAAGTGAAGGCAATTTAAGCTGTGACTCAATCAACAACGTGGATGTGTTTAATTTGTGGGTGGATTTACGATGAAACCTCTGGAGCGCCCGACCATGGGATAGCCGCTGGGGTGAAATGGGCGGACGTGCCCATGAACTGGACGTGCCCTGAGTGCGGTGCGCGTAAAGAAGATTTCGAAATGGTGGAGCTTTGATTTAACCAAGCCGCCATGCGGCTGTAAGCCACCTTTTATCGCCGGGCAGTTGTCAAGTTAATTGTCCGAATTGCAAACAACAGGAGCCATGACAGTGAGTATTCCCAGTTCTGGACTCAAAGTCCTGGTCATTGACGACAGCAATACCATTCGGCGCAGTGCCGAGATTTTTCTTAAACAGGGCGGCCACGAGGTACTGTTGGCCGAAGATGGGTTTGATGCACTTGCCAAAGTCAACGATTTCCACCCCAATCTCATTTTTTGCGATATTTTGATGCCGCGGCTGGATGGCTATCAAACCTGCGCCATCATCAAGCGCAACGCCAGATTTTCAAATGTGCCCATCGTCATGTTGTCGTCTAAAGACGGCGTTTTTGACAAGGCCAGAGGACGCATGGTGGGGTCGCAGGAATATCTGACCAAACCATTTACCAAAGATCAGTTGCTGCAAACCGTTCAACAGTTCGGCAGCTCACCACAAGGAATAAGCGCATGACAATTACTAAAGTTCTGGTGGTCGACGACTCCAAAACAGAACTCATGTACCTCACTGACCTGCTGACCAAAAATGGTTTCACGGTCAAAACTGCCGAAAACGCAGAAGAGGCGTTTCGCCGCCTGGCTGAAGAAAAGCCCGAACTGATCTTGATGGACGTTGTGATGCCCGGCCAGAACGGCTTTCAGCTGACCCGCGCCATCTCCCGTGATCCGCTTTACGCGGACGTGCCCATCATCATGTGTACCAGCAAAAACCAGGAAACCGACCGTGTTTGGGGCATGCGCCAAGGCGCGCGCGACTACATCACCAAGCCAGTGAAAGCTGACGAGCTGATGGCCAAGATTAAATCTTTGGGCTAGTCGCCAGCGCCCGGTCACCATGGCAAATAGACAAGCTATTCGAGAACTGCAAAGCCGCTTGGCTGAACGGTTGCAAATCGCCCGTACGCAGGGGGTGGCACCGTCTTGGCTCGCCGTTGAAGCAGGTGGGCAAAAGTATCTTTTCCCCATGACGCACGCAGGGGAGATTTTTCCTTGGGTGGCCACTCAGCCAGTGCCGTACACGCACAGTTGGTTTTTAGGTGTTGCCAACCTGCGCGGCGGACTTTTCGGCGTCGTGGACTTGGCTGGCTACGTTACCGGGCATCCGGCACTCACTAAATCAGACGCGCTCCATAAAGACGCCCGGCTGGTCGCCTTGAACGGCGCGCTTGAGATTAACTGCGCCCTGTTGATTGACCGCTTGGCGGGCTTGAGAAACCAGGACGCTTTTAACGATTTTTCGGAAAGAGCAGCTGACTCGCCCGAATTTTTTGGCAACCGGTACACCGACGAGACGGGGGCGTCCTGGCAGGAAATCAACCTGCAAATGCTCGCCCAGCAAGCCCATTTTTTGACCATCGCCGCGTAGCGCACAACGATTCTTCCAGAAGGTTCACCATGTCTGTTTTCGAGAATATTCGTAAGTTGTTCAAACCCAAAAGCGGCTTGCCGGACGACAGCATGGCTATGGACTCGATAGCGGTGCCTATGGACCCAATGTCCAACACTTTCTCCCCGGAGATCACCGGGGGCATGATGGTCAGAAAAGACTCCACTTTTGATGTTGCCTCGCAGCGCAGCGTTTTGCCGGGTGAAGTTGAAACCGCCAGTGACGCTGGTGACCAGATCAATCTGCCGATTTTGGGTACCCGCAGCATTGCGCAGCACCAGCGCATATTGTTCATTTTTTTGGGGGTCGCGCTACTGATACTGGCGCTAGTGACTTATCGCGCATTGAGCCAAGCCGAAACCGTGGCGCGCGAGGCCACTGCAACTGGTCAATCGTTGATGCAATCGCAGCGGCTTGCCAAATCTGTTTCGCAGGCTCTTGTGGGCAGTGCGCAGGCGTTTCCCGACGTGAAAGAAAGTGCTGGCGTCCTGGCTAAATCAGTTCGGGGCTTGAAATCGGGTGATGATTCGCTGCGCTTAAGTCCAGTTGCAGGTGATTTGCAAAGCGACGTGGACAAGATCTTCCCCCTGATGGAGCGCGCAGAAAAAAATGCCGGTACCGTCATGGCGCAGCAAAATATTTTGACTCAAGTGGGCGCTGCGCTGCGAACCATCAATCGCCAGTCCTCCGACTTGCTTGAAATCGCTGAGACCGTTTCTTCACTGAAGTTGCAGCAAGGCGCGGCTCCCGCTGAGATTTCAGCGTCTGGCCAGCTGGTGATGTTGACGCAGCGCATTGGTAAATCTGCCAACGAGTTTTTGACGCTGGAGGGCGTGAGCCCAGAGGCAGTGTTCTTGTTGGGCAAAGATTTGAATTCGTTTAAAGAAATCGCCTTGGGCCTGAAAGAAGGCAGCCCCGAGCTGCGCCTGTCGGGCTCAAAAGACCCTCAAACACGCGAGCGCCTGGACGCGTTGCTAGCTTTGTATGAGCAGACCCGCGTGCAAGCCGGCGCAATTTTGGGCAACTTGCAAGGCTTGGTGTCTGCTCGTGAAGCTCAGTCTTCCATCATTGCCGACAGTGAGCCACTGCGCCGAAATCTTGAAGAGCTGCAAATTAAACTCTCCGATTTGGGCGGCTTGTCTGGCGGATCCATACTTGCACTGGTACTGGCTGCTTTGTTCGGCCTGGCGTGCGCGGTGGGTATTGCACGAGTTCAGCTGCTAGACAGTCGCCAACGCCAAGGCGTTGCGGAAAAGCAGCAGCTTGAAGCGCGCGGGCTTGAGCAAGATGCCAAGCGCGTCAACGACGCCAATCAGGCGGCTATTTTGCGGCTGATGAATGAGCTGCAAACCGTTGCTGAAGGTGACCTGACCCAAGAAGCCACTGTGACCGAGGACATCACAGGCGCTATTGCTGACTCGGTGAACTACACGGTGGAAGAGCTTCGCCAGCTGGTTGGTAACGTGCAAAACACGGCTACCCGGGTGGCGCAAACCACTGCGCAGGTTGAGAGCACATCAACCGAGCTGTTGGCCGCTTCAACCGAGCAGCTTCGCGAGATTCGCGAAACTGGCCAGTCCGTGTTGGATATGGCTTCGCGCATTAATGGCGTGTCTGCTCAGGCGCAAGAGTCTTCCCAAGTGGCGCGCCAGTCATTGACCGCTGCAGAATCTGGCTTGACCGCTGTGCAAAACGCCATCGGCGGCATGAACTCGATTCGTGATCAGATTCAAGAAACCTCAAAACGAATCAAACGGCTGGGCGAATCGTCTCAGGAAATTGGTGAAATTACCGAGCTGATTTCCGACATTACCGAGCAGACCAACGTGCTGGCGCTGAACGCTGCCATTCAGGCAGCATCCGCTGGTGAAGCCGGACGCGGATTTTCAGTGGTGGCAGAAGAGGTGCAGCGACTGGCTGAGCGTTCAGCCGATGCAACGCGTCAGATTTCGGCACTGGTGAAAGCCATTCAGACCGACACCCAAGATGCTGTTGCCGCTATGGAACGCTCCACTCAGGGTGTGGTCGAAGGGGCCAAGCTGTCAGACAGCGCCGGTACCGCCCTGTCTGAGATTGACACCATTTCACGCCGACTGGCTGATCTGATTGAGCAAATTTCAAATTCAGCAACCCGCGAAGCTGCTTCTGCCAATGTGGTGGCTGACAACATCCAGCACATTTTTGCGGTGACTGAGCAAACCGGCGAGGGCACGCGCTCTACGGCGCTTCAGGTGCGAGACCTCTCGCGCATGGCAGAGGAGTTGCGCCAGTCAGTGTCGCGATTCAAGATTGCCTGATTCGGGGTATTGAACGCCGCGGCTTTTTTGGTAGGCCTGTGCTGAATTAGCTCCGTGAACTTGATAAAGATCTATTTAATTTATGGCTTTAAATCCGACCCCTCTTGATGCCAGCAGCGCTGTTAATGACCTTGGCCCGTTGGCATGGGTGTTGGATGAACTTCGCAAGTCGCTGGACGGCTCGGCCAAAGCGCTCAAGCGCTTCGTGCGCGAGGCGGAAGCCGCGCGCGGCTCGGATTTGGCTGCCTTGGACGCCAGTCAGCTGCGGCTCGCCCGTCAGCAACTTCACCAGGCAGTTGGTGCGCTTGAGATGGTCGGGCTGTCTGGCCCAGCGATGGTGCTGCGCGCCATGGAAGCAGCAGTCCAAAAATTTGTTCAATTCCCAGAGCAGTGCAACCAAGAAGCCGCTGCAAAGATTGAACGCGCCAGCTTCGCGCTCAGCGAGTATTTGGAAGCGGTGTTGGCCAACCGGCCTATTTCGCCAGTGTCACTGTTCCCGCAATACCGCGAAATACAAGAGTTGGTTCGCGCCGACCGCATTCACCCGGCTGATTTATGGGCGTATGAGTCGAGCTGGCAAGAGCCTGAATTAGTGCAAACGGCCGAGCCTAAAAACTACGACGATGCCGCGCGAACGATTTTTGACCAGTCAACGCTTCAGTTGATGAAGGGTAGCGCGCCGCAGGCGGCAGGGGTGCTTAAAGACCTGAGTCTTGGCTTTTCAGCGCGGCAAGAAAATAGCCAGCCAAGAATTTTCTGGAAAATTGCAGCTGCTTACTTTGAGGCCTTGGAGCACAGCGCACTCGACCCCGACTTGTATGTTCGCCGAGCGGCTTCGCGGGTGCTGATGCAGTACTCGGCTTTAAGTAAGGGAGACACTGGCGTTTCTGATCGATTGGCGCAAGACTTGCTGTTTTTTTGTGCGCAGGCTGCGGCCAAAATCAGCGCCAGCACGCCGGTACTGGCTGCGGTTTACGCTGCGTTTGGTTTGTCGCGCTTTAAGCCCGTCGACTACGACGCCATTCAATTCGGCAGATTTGATCCAGCCCTGTTGGCGCAAGCACGAAAGCGCATCGGATCGGCAAAAGAAACCTGGTCGTCTTTGTCGGCAGGTGATGCAAATAAATTCAAAACCATCGTTGATCAGTTTGCATTGGTATCCGACTCTCTGGTCAAGTTGCATCCACCCAGCGAGCCACTGGCGGCGGCACTGACCAGCGCGATCGAAGTGACCGCGCGGTCTAACAAGGCTCCGTCCGTTGAGCTGGCGATGGAAGTCGCCACCTCGGTGCTTTACCTGGAAGCGGCTTTTGAAGATTTGGACCCGACCGATCCGCAACTGGCGGTGCGTACCCAGCATCTTGCAGAGCGACTCGACGGCGTTAAAAATGGCGGCAACGCGCAGCCACTCGAAACGTGGATGGAAGATCTGTACCGCCGGGTTAGCGACAAGCAGACGATGGGCAGCGTCGTTGGCGAGCTGCGGGTATCGCTGAGCGAGCTGGAAAAGTCGCTCGATTTGTTTTTCCGCAATCCCAAAGACAAACTGGTTCTGCGAGACGTACCGGGACAGCTGGCGCAAATGCGGGGTGTGCTGTCGGTGTTGGGCTTAGACCAGGCGTCGCATGCGGTGCTCCGCATGCGCGACAGCGTCGAAAGCATGCTGGAGACCGAAGTCGATGAGGAGCGCGCGCGCGCAGCAGGTACGTTTGACCAGCTGGGCAACAACGTCGGCGCTCTCAGCTTTTTGATCGACATGCTGAACTACCAGCCTGTTTTGGCGAAGAAGCTCTTCGTGTATGACGACGAAACAGGTGAACTCAAGCCACTCATGGGTCGGGCAGATCGGTCCGTACAGGCGCCCGCAGACAGCTCTCAATTGCCAGCGGCCGCGCCTGCTTTGTCCTTGCCGCAAGCGCTCAGCAGCATCGCGAGCGACGCCACTGCGGGTGCCTCCAGCTCAGATTTGGCGCAGCAGCTCGAAGCGCTGGCAACCAACGCGGCGCTCGCCGGGCAGTCCGGCCTTGCGAAATCTGCACAAGAGGCATCGCTTGCCGTTACCTCAAGCGGTTCGCAAGGCGCTGCCGTGCTGATGTCTGCTTTGGTAGCGTCGGTGGCGGTTGCAGCCCCTGTGATCGCCAAGCCAGAAGAAGTTGACTTCGAAGAAGACGATCTTCGCGATATTTTCCTAGAAGAGGCTAGAGAAGTTGCGCAAAACGGTAAGGAAGCGCTGCGCCTGCTGGCCGTGAACCCGACAGACATCTCGCAGTTGACTATTTTGCGACGAGCCTTTCACACCCTCAAGGGCAGTGCGAGGATGGTGGGGTTGAATGCGTTCGGCGAAGCTGGATGGGCGATGGAGCAGCTGTTCAATACCTGGCTTGCGGAGCAGAAACCGGCCACCGACGAGTTGCGTGATTTGTCCGATGCTGCGCTAAGCGAGTTTTCGCGATGGACGGATGCCATTGGCGCGAGCACAGACACCGCCTGGCTGGCTCATCCGTTTCAGATCAGTGCTGACGCGCTGCGACTGGATGGTCGTTATATTCCGTTGGCATTAATGCTTGACGCGGCGAATGTAACGAATGACGCTGTGGCGCCAGAAACGTTGGTGTCTGCAATTGAAACCCCGCTGGCGGACTTGTCGGCTTTCGCTCTGGCAGATCTCGACTTTGCACCTGCGCCTTCACTCGCACCTGCAGACGCGCGACTTGAGCCGCAAAACGCACCGCCAATCGCGTCTTTTGCAGCGCAAGACTTCGTGTTTGACATGGCTGATTTGCCAAGCCTTACCTTGCCGACACTGCCCGACCAAGCCGTGGTGTCCGATTTGGCTGACCTGCGCCCACCCGAGGACACCTCAGAACTCACGGCTGAGCTTTCCGAGGCCGAAATGCAAGAGCTGTTCAGCGGATCGCTGTCCACGGTGCCCGCGCCGCTTGCGGCTGAAGCTGCGCCCGAACAGTACCAGCCGCAAGCATTAGATATTCAAGGAATTGACTTCGACAGTTTGGCCGCACTTTCAGGCACGGCGGCTTTGAATGCACCCAACCTGAGCGCGCAAGCTGTGCCGCTCGCTTTTAGTCAAGACAGCCAGGACAACGTTGGCGGTGTCAACGCAGAGCAGCAGGAAATGGAAGAGCTCCAGCGCCAGCTCGATTCGTTTGCGCTGGAAGCGGCCGCCCAGGAATCATCGGCGATTGCAGCCCTATCCTCTGGTAACTTGACGCCTGACGTCGACTTGCAGGTTGATGCCCCAGTGTCAACTTTCGACCGGCAGCCTGTTTTTACGCCGGTCATGCCAAACATTGGCATGTTGCCGCAAGAGCCGATCAACACACCCGCGGCGCCAAATGCCGGCTTGGTTTTCGATGATGTTGCCGGTGCAGACAACGCCGACGAGCAAGTGAAAGTGATTGGCGATTTGCGCATTGGTTTGGCGCTTTTTAACGTTTATCTGAACGAGGCCGACGAATGGTCACGCCGTTTGGTGACCGAGGTTGCTGAGTGGGCGCTGGAAAAAACCTCGCCTCCAACTGATTCCATGCTGGGCTTGGCGCATTCGCTTGCGGGCTCATCTGCCACGGTCGGATTTGTGTCGCTTTCTGACATGGCGCGCGCTTTTGAGCACTGTCTTGAGCAGTCTCAGCTGCACTACAACAGCCGCGACGCTGCAGGCTACGCTAATTTGTTCATACAAGCAGCGGACGACATTCGCAGGCTGCTGCATCAGTTTGCCGCTGGGTTTGTAAAGCCAGGTAATCCTGAGGTGCTTGAGCAATTGCAACGCCTGGAAATTTCGGAGGCATCTTCGACCACTTCTGCGGTGTTTGAGGACATCGAATTCAACGACCAAGACACTGCAACCGCCCAACCGTCGGGGCCAGAGCCGCTAATTTATGCCGCAACAGCCGCCACGGTAGCAACAGCTGCTGCGGTGGAATCAGCCCAGATCTTTGCTGCACCGGTGTACGCAGCCAGGCCGGCAATTTCCGCCACTTCAGCCGCATTTCTGGCCAGCGCTAGCGTAACCGCGGCTTTAGACGAGAGCGGCGATGAGCTCGACGCTGTGGACGCGATTGACCCTGAGCTGTTCCCGATATTTGACGAAGAGGCCGCCGAGCTGATGCCGCAATTGGGCAGCGCGCTTCGCCAATGGTCTGCCCGACCAGACAACGCAGGAGCGCGCCTGGAAGTTCTGCGTGTGCTGCACACGCTTAAAGGCAGTGCCCGCCTGTCTGGCGCGATGCGTTTGGGCGAGCTCGCCCACAAAATTGAAACTGAGATCGAATTTTTGGGTTCTGACTCAGCGTCAACTCAAGAGTTTGAACCCTTGCTGGCGCGCTTTGATGCCATGGAGCTCATGCTCGACAAGCTACGCAACCCCGTCGTAGCGGCTGCGGCTGTGCCTGATGAGCCCGTGTCTCGCCTTGAGGCCGTTCAGACCTCGGAGCCAGCGGCCGCGCAGCCTGAGCCGGTACAAACAAACTTCAGCGCTGCCGCCGCGGCGACTGAATCGCTTGCTGCTCTATTCGTAGCACCGGTCAGCGCGCCCAAAGCCGGTAAAGGGCTGGTACCCGCGCCGCAGTTGATGGCCATGCAGCCGCTGCGCCAAGCCGCCAACGCGTCTATTCGCGTGCGCTCCCAGTTGCTTGACCGCATGGTCAATCAGGCTGGTGAGGTCATGATCACCCGATCGCGTCTGGAGGTAGAGCTTAACCAGCTGCGCGGCTCGCTGGGCGACATGAACGACAACTTGAACCGACTGCGCCAGCACTTGCGTGATATTGAGCTGCAGGCTGAAACACAAATGCAGTCGCGCTTGGCCCAAGCCAAAGAGCAGCAAGGCGGCTTCGATCCGCTGGAGTTTGATCGTTTTACGCGGGTACAAGAGTTGACCCGAATGATGGCCGAGTCAGTCAATGACGTCGCCACCGTCCAGCGCACATTGCAGCGCACCGTTGAAGCGACTGAAGACGATTTGATCGCTCAGGCGCGCCAGACGCGAGAATTGCAGCGCGACTTGCTGCGTACCCGAATGGTTGAGTTCGAAAGCATTTCTGACCGCCTGTACCGCGTGGTCAGGTTGGCGTCTAAAGAAAGTGGCAAGCAGGTCAAACTCGACTTGCTGGGCAGCACGATCGAAATGGACCGCGGCATGTTAGACCGCATGACGCCCGCTTTCGAGCATTTGCTGCGTAATTGCGTGGCCCACGGCGTTGAAAGTCCTGAAGCCCGTTTGCAGGCTGGCAAAGACGCCGCTGGCATTATTACCGTTCACCTTCGGCAAGAAGGCAACGACGTGTCGGTTGAGTTCAGTGACGACGGTGCCGGCCTTAACCTGGAACGCATCCGCGAAAAAGCCATCAGCTCAGGCTTGATGACCGCTGACCAGCTGATGGACGACAAACAGGCGGCCAACCTTATTTTCATGCCCGGTTTTTCAACTGCATCGCAAATCACCGAATTGTCGGGTCGCGGCATTGGCATGGACGTTGTGCGTTCTGAAGTCAACGGCGTCGGTGGGCGAATTGAAACCTCCACCGTGCCCGGCAAAGGCACGCAATTCAAATTGGTGCTGCCGTTAACCACGGCCGTTACGCAGGTGGTGATGATTCGCGCTGGCAAGCTGGTAGTCGGTGTGCCCGCCAACGTGGTCGAGACAGTGCGCCGCGCGACCGGCAAAGAGCTGCAGCAAGCCTACAACTCTGGCGTGCTCGAGGTCGGCTCTGAACAAGTGCCGTTTTTCTGGTCAGGCGCGCTGTTGCAGGCGTCGAGGCAAAGCGTTGAAGTGCAGGCCAAAACTACGCCGGTGATTGTTTTCCGAAGTGCTGCGCAGCGTATTGCGCTGCACGTCGACGAAGTATTGGGCAATCAAGAGGTTGTGGTTAAAAACCTCGGGCCACAGCTGGCCCGATTGCCTGGCTTGGCCGGTATGTCGGTGCTGGCCTCTGGCGCTGTGGTGCTGATTTACAACCCGGTGGCTCTGGCAACGGTTTACGGCGAGCAGGCGCGCTCGGTGAGCGCTGACCAGGCCGAGCCGCACATGCTCGAGGCCGTGGGCGCCGTGTTGGGCGCGCCAGTCACGCCGCTAGACCTGGTTCCCGCCGCACCGCAAATTCCACTCATCATGGTGGTGGACGACTCGATCACCGTGCGGCGTGTGACTCAGCGCATGTTGTTGCGGGAAGGGTACCGCGTCGTGATGGCGGCTGATGGTTTGCAGGCGCTTGAAAAGCTGGCTGATGAGCTGCCCGTGGTGGTGTTGTCAGACATTGAAATGCCCCGCATGGACGGTTTTGACCTGGCGCGCAACATTCGGGGTGACTCGCGGCTAAAAGCGCTGCCGATCATCATGATCACGTCGCGCATTGCTGAAAAGCACCGCGAGCACGCCAAAGAACTCGGCGTTGACCACTACCTTGGCAAGCCGTACTCTGAAGATGAGCTGATGGGGCTGGTGCGCTACTATTGCGGTATTGAGGCCAAAGTTTAGTATAAAAAAGGCTGCTAGCCCAATAAATACGGGCGCGATCAGCTTCTATTTTTATAGCACTATGGGCCGCCCCAGCTACTTCAAGACTTCTTGACCACCGCGTAGCGCTGCAGCGTCAGCGCTCTTGCCTCATCGTGCTTGACGATGGGAAGCGGGTAATGGGTGCCCAGCTCAACGCCTGCCGCCAATAGCTCTAGCGGCTTGGCCTCGTGCGGCGCATGAATGGATTTGTCAGACAGCTTGGCCAACGCCGGCACATACCTGCGAATAAATTTCCCGCCAGCGTCGAACTTTTCGCTTTGGCTGGTCGGGTTGAAAATTCTAAAGTAAGGCTGCGCGTCACAGCCGCTGCTGGCCGCCCATTGCCAGCCACCGTTGTTGGACGTCAAATCAAAGTCGTTGAGTTTTTCAGCAAAATAGCGCTCGCCCCAGCGCCAGTCCAGCCCCAGGTCTTTGACTAAAAAGCTGGCCACCACCATGCGCAGCCGGTTGTGCATGTAGCCGGTCTGGTTTATTTGCGCCATGGCGGCATCCACCAGCGGGTAGCCGGTGCGGCCTTCGCACCAAGCCGCAAACAATTCATCGGCGTTGCTTCCTTGCTCCCAGGCAATCTTGTCATAGTCAGGTTTGAAAGCGTCTTGCGCCGCGTGCGGGAAATTCGCGATGATCTGCGCATAAAAGTCGCGCCAAATCAGCTCGCTCAGCCAAACCGCCGCGCCTTCACTGCCGCTGTTTTGCCGTTCTAACGCTGCTGCTGCTAACTGCCGGATAGACACAGTGCCAAAGCGCAAGTGCACACCCAGATAGCTCGGGCCTTTAACTGCGGGGAAGTTCCGCGTCTCGCCGTAGTCGTCCATGCGGGCTAAAAATTCTTCAAAAAGTGCGCTGCCACCAGTCTCGCCAGTAGGTATTTTTAGCGTTAACAAATTGGTGATTTCAAACCCCATTGATGCCAAGGTAGGCACGCCGCCGCGGTGAGCCTCTGGCAGGGTTGCCAGCGCGTTGCCGTAAGGCTTTATTTCGTAGGCCTTCAGGTAATACGCATCCACCTTTTTCAGCCACGCATTTTTATACGGCGTGAAAACGCTGTATGGCTTGCTCGCCAGCGTCAATACCTCGCTACGCTCAAAGATCACATGATCTTTAAAGCTGTACCAAGTCGTGCCGTGGGCCTGCAGCTTTGCTTGCACCGCAGCGTCTCGCGCGAGCGCTTGCGGTTCGTAGTCATGATTGGCAAACACGGCGTTGGCGCCCAACTGCTTGGCGAGTTGCGGCACCGCATCAGCCGCAACGGCATGCTGAACGATCAAGCCGCCGCCGTTCGTGCCGCTTTGCTTGGCCAGTTTGGCAATGGCCGCGTCTAGCTCTACCAACGACTCACGAATAAATTCCACCCGCCGGTCTGCTTTAGGTAACTTGTCCAATATCTCCCGGTCAAATACAAACAGGCAGTGCACCTGTTTGCAGTTTTTCAGCGCGTGGTGCAGCGCCGCGTTGTCGTGCAGCCGCAAGTCACGCCTGAACCACATTAACCCGATGTCGTATTTTTTCTGCATGGCCAAATGGTAACGAAAGTCTGTACGCGTAAAATAAAAGCATGCGTATTGACCCCGAGCCTACCCTCAACTTGACGCATCACTTTTTGATAGCTATGCCCGGCCTGGAAGACGAGGCATTTGCAAAAAGCGTCATCTACATGTGTGAACACTCTGAGCGCGGCGCTTTGGGGTTGATCATCAACAAACCCAGCGACATCAATCTAAAGCGGCTTTTTGAAAAAGTCGAATTGCCACTTGAGCGCAATGACCTCACGCTGGCTCCGGTTTTCCATGGCGGGCCCGTGCAAACCGAGCGCGGTTTTGTGCTGCACGAGTCAATGATGCCGGGAAGCGATTCTGTGTACGCCTCCACCATGACCATTCCCGGCGGGCTGGAGATGACCACCTCTAAAGACGTGCTGGAAGCGCTGGCTACGGGTAACGGGCCACGCAAAATATTTGTGTCTCTGGGTTATTCGTCTTGGGGTCAAGGCCAGCTGGAGTCCGAAATTTCTGACAATGCCTGGCTCACCGTTGCGGCCGACCCAGCGGTGATTTTCGACACGCCGGTGGAGCAGCGCTACGACAAAGCCCTGTTGCTGCTTGGCCTGCAAAGCTGGATGTTGTCACCCGACGCGGGGCATGCGTAATTCGGTCATGAGCGAGCCTGAAGTTGCCCAACTGCAAACTTTTTTGGCGTTCGACTTTGGCACGAAACGTTGCGGGGTGGCCACCGGCAATCGCCTCACACGCACCGCAACGCCCCAGCGCACTATTTCGGCCACCGCTGCAAACCGGTTAAGCGAAGTGCGCCAGCGCATTGAAGATTGGCAGCCCGATGCACTGGTGGTGGGGGTGCCGTTTCACCCCGACGGCGCGCCGCACGAAAATACAGTACGCGCTCAAAAATTTGCACGGCAACTGCGCGGCGTGTTTGCTCTGCAGGTTTTTGAAGTAGACGAGCGCTACAGCACCACCGAAGCCAAAGCATTGGGCGCGGGCCGCGTAAAAGACGACGACGCCGCATCGGCTTGCATTATTCTTGAGCAGTTTTTAAGGACCCTTTCATGACCGGCTTGAGTTTGAATGCTGAGGCGCTTTACAGCGACTTGCTTAGCGCCATGCGGCCTTTATTGGCGAGCTACGCGGCCAGCCAAGCCCAGCCGACGTATTTGGTGGGCGTTGCTTCAGGCGGCGCATGGCTGGCCGAGCGTTTGCATGCTGACCTCGGGCTGCCGGGCAAGCCCGGCACGCTGTCGTCCGCCATGCACCGCGATGACTTTGCCAAACGCGGGTTGGCGTCCAGTGGCCAAACGTTGCTGCCCTTTGACGTCAATGGCGCGAACCTGGTGGTGGTAGATGACGTGCTGTACACCGGGCGCACCGTGCGCGCGGTGCTCAACGAGCTGTTCGACTACGGGCGGCCAGCCAGCGTCAAGCTGGTGGTGTTGGTTGACCGGGGCGGGCGCGAGCTGCCCTTGGCGGCTGACCTGGCCATGGCACGCGTCACGTTGCCGCCGTCGCAAAGCCTGGCGCTGGCCCGCAGCAGCGGCGGGCAGTTCAGCTTTGAAGTGCAGGGCAATTGACACCCAATGCAACGTATTCAACATATCACCGAATAACTCCCACCGCAAAGGCGTAATCCGTGTTGTACCGACGAAACCCACAACTCAATGCCAATGGCGAGCTGATTCATTTGCTGTCCACCGAAGGTTTGCCCAAGGCCACTTTGCTGCATATCTTGGACACGGCAGCCAACTTTGTGTCGGTCAGTGACCGCGAGGTTAAAAAAGTCCCGCTGCTGCGCGGCAAAAGCGTGTTCAATTTGTTTTTTGAAAACTCTACCCGCACCCGCACCACGTTCGACATTGCCGCCACGCGCTTGTCGGCCGATGTGATTAACCTCGACATTGCCCGGTCGTCGGCCACCAAAGGCGAGTCGCTGCTGGACACGATTGCCAACCTGAGCGCCATGGCGGCTGATATTTTTGTAGTGCGCCACGGCGAATCAGGCGCGCCGTATTTGATTGCCCAGCACGTTGCGCCGCATGTGCATGTGATTAACGCCGGCGACGGTCGCCACGCGCACCCCACGCAGGCGCTGCTCGACATGTTCACCATTCGGCATTACAAAAAAGACTTCGCCAACCTGACCGTAGCCATCGTGGGCGATGTGCTGCATTCGCGGGTGGCACGCTCTGACATTCATGCGCTGACCACGCTGGGCTGCGCAGAAGTACGCATTGTTGGCCCTAAAACGCTGGTGCCTGGCGACATGGCGCCGATGGGCGTGCGCGTTTGTCACACGCTTGAAGAAGGCATCAAAGGCGCTGACGTCATCATCATGCTGCGCCTGCAAAACGAGCGCATGTCTGGCGCGCTGCTGCCCAGCAGCCAAGAGTATTTCAAAAGCTTCGGCTTGACCTCTGACAAGCTACTGCTGGCCAAACCCGACGCTATCGTCATGCACCCGGGGCCGATTAATCGGGGCGTTGAAATTGACTCCGCAGTGGTTGATGGCGCGCAAAGCGTGATCTTGCCGCAGGTGACTTTTGGCATCGCGGTGCGCATGGCGGTCATGAGCATCGTCGCGGGGAGCACGGTATGAAAATTGTCATTAAAAACGGTCGCGTGATCGACCCTGCCTTGCAGTTTGACTCAATGGCTGATGTGGCGATTACCAATGGCCGCATTGAAGCGATTGGCAACGTTGCTGATGGGTTTGCACCCGACGTCACGTTAGACGCAACAGGCTGCATCGTGGCACCGGGGCTGGTTGACTTGTTGGCACGTTTGGGCGAGCCCGGCCATGAGCATGAAGGCATGCTGCAAAGTGAGCTGGCCGCTGCTGTTGCTGGCGGCGTAACCAGCTTGGTCTGCCCCCCCAACACTGACCCGGTACTTGACGAGCCAGGCCTGGTTGAAATGCTGAAGTACCGCGCTGAAAAGCTCGGCCAGTCGCGCGTTTTTCCGCTCGGCGCACTCACCCGGGGTTTGCGCGGCGACACGCTGACCGAAATGCTCGCACTCACCGAGTCCGGCTGCGTTGGTTTTAGTCAGGCCGAAGTGCCGCTGGCCAACACGCAAGTATTGATGCGTGCGCTGCAATACGCGGCAAGTTTTGGTTTTAGTGTGTGGTTGCGGCCACAAGAGCTTTACTTGGGCAAAGGCGTAGCGGCCAGCGGCCCGGTAGCCACCCGTTTGGGGCTGGCGGGTGTACCCGAAGCAGCCGAAACCATCGCGCTGCACACCATCATTGAGCTGGTCAAGGCCACCGGCGCGCGCGTGCATGTTTGCCGCATCAGCAGCGCGGCCGGGGTCGCCTTGATTGCTGATGCCAAAGCGCGCGGCCTGCCACTTACGTGTGATGTCAGCATCAACAGCTTGCACCTAACCGACGCAGATGTGGGCTACTTCGACAGTCGCATGCGCCTGGAGCCTCCCCTGCGCCAGCAGCGCGACCGTGACGCGATTGCGCGTGGCCTGCGAGACGGCACCATTGACGCGCTGGTGTCTGACCACAGCCCGGTCAGCGCCGATGCCAAAACGCTGCCGTTTGCTGAGGCAGAGCCCGGCGCCACTGGCCTTGAATTGCTGCTGCCCATGGCGCTGAAGTGGGGCACGGCTGCCAGCGACACCAACAACGCCAATGCAACGAACCAAGCCGGGCTAATGCGCACTCTGGCCGTGCTGACCAGCGAACCCGCTCGTGTGTTGGGCACGGCTTTAGGCGCGCTGCAAACCAGCGCCGGGCGCCTGGTGGTGGGCGGTGCGGCTGATGTGTGCGTGTTTGATGCCGCCGCGCAGTGGACGCTGGAGCCAAAAGCCCTGCGCAGCCACGGCAAACACACCCCGTTTGCTGGTCACCACATGCAAGGCGCGGTGCGCTATACGCTGGTCGGCGGGCACGTCGCTTTTCGCTCTGCTGCTGCGCCGCAATAGCCTTGAACACGATTAAAGCTTGGGTCAAACTGCTGCGCGCAATGCTGCATGTGCTGCGCGGGTTTTTCATCATCGCCTTGAAATTTGGGCGCTTGTCTGCTGAGCAGCGCGCGCAGCACACGCAGGTGTGGTCGCTGAAAATGCTTGACTGCCTGGGCATTAAGTTGATTGTGATTGGCCAACCCGCAGTCGCTGGCCCCGTGATGCTGGTGGCCAACCACATTTCGTGGTTAGACATCACGTCGCTGCATGCCGCACGGTTTTGCCGGTTCGTGTCTAAAGCTGAGCTGCTGACTTGGCCTTTTATTGGCAAACTCGCCAGCGGCGTGGGCACGCTGTTTGTCGAGCGTGCATCCCGGCGCGACGCCATGCGCGTGGTCAACCACATGGCCGACCAATTGCGCGCAGGCGACGTGCTGGCCGTTTTCCCCGAAGGCACCACCAGCGACGGCACGGCGCTGCTGCCTTTTCATGCCAACATGTTTGAAGCCGCCATTGCCGCCAACGCGCCCGTGCAGCCGGTGGCCTTGCAATTTATTGATGCGGCTTCAGGCAAGCCCAGCTTTGCAGCGTGCTACATCAATGACGACACGCTGCTCGGCTCGGTCTGGCGCACGCTGGTCACGCCCGGCATTGCGGTGCAAATTACCTTCGGGAAATTGCAGTGGGCAGAAGGCCGTTCCCGGCGGGACTGGGCCAAACAAGTGCGCGCCGATGTTGAGGCACTGCGGGGTTGAATTTGGCGCTGAGATTTCTGTTGCAGTTGCAGTTGCCGCATCCGATCAATCGCGTTTGTTGACCGGGTAGTTGTTTATTTTGCTATTATTAAAATAGCTGCTTGCGCCCGTATTAATTGGGCTACAGGCCTGTTTTTATGCTTTTTAAGGCCTAAAACAGGTCAAACAGCGACCAGCGGCGCGGCTTCACGCGCAAAGGTCACCACGTGGTCCACCTCTGCGCGAATGCCGATCCACTCGCCCAGCGCGTGGTCGTGGTGCGACGGCACGTGCGCCAGCAAAGTCTCGCCGCTGGCCAACTTCAGGGTGTACAAAAACTCTGACCCACGAAACGCTTTGCGCACAATTCGCGCCTTCACTACGGCGTCGTCGTCGTGAACAATATCGTCCGCCCGCAGTAGCACATCGCACAGGCCGCCGGGGTAGGCGTCAGGCAGGGGGCATTCTTCGAGGTCAGTTAAATCGCCCAGCGCGGTGCTAACAACCACGCCGCCCGGTGCTTGTTTAATGTGTGCGGGCGCAAATACGCCGTGGCCAATAAAGTCGGCTACAAAGCGGGTGGCAGGTCGGTGGTACAGCGCGTACGCGTCGTCCCACTGGTGCAGGTGGCCGGCGTGCATCACGCCAATCCGGTCGCCAATGGCAAAGGCTTCCAGCTGGTCGTGCGTCACAAACAAGGCGGTGGCGCCTGCGGTTTTTAAAATGCCGCGCACCTCAAGCGCCAGGCGCTCCCGCAGGTCAACGTCAAGGTTTGAAAAAGGCTCGTCCAGCAGCAGCAGGCGCGGCGCAGGTGCCAGCGCCCTGGCCAGCGCCACGCGCTGCTGCTGCCCGCCCGACAGCTCATGGGCAAAGCGCTTGGCAGAGTTTGGCAGCCCGACCAGATCAAGCACTTCCTGCACTCGCTTGGTGCGCGCGGCAGCGCTCAGGTGCGCAATGCCAAAACCGACATTGCCGGCCACGTCCAGGTGCGGGAACAGTGCGTAGTCTTGAAACACCATGCCAATGTGGCGCGACTCCGGCGCGTCATGCTGCTGCGGGCTGCTGACGACTTTGCCCGCCAGCGCAATGCTGCC
>JANMWH010000147.1:0-7909 GCA_031393945.1 Polaromonas sp.
GCAGCTATCAGCGCAGCGCCTTGCTCACGCGTTTGCAATTGCCGCACTGGGCCAAAACCCGAATCGGCAGCCAGCGTGTCCGCCAGCGTGGTGTCATCGGCATTCGTTTCGTCCAGGCTGGCGCGGTGTTTGGCGGTGCGAAAGTAGTCAACTTTTCGGTTGTGCGCCAGCGTAAACAGCCAGGTTTTAAAGCGCGCTTGCGGTTGGTAGGCGCTGGCCTGCCGGGCCACTGCAAACCACACGTCTTGCAACAAATCATCAGCTATCGCGGTGTCTCGAACGCTTCTAAAAACGTAGCGCCATACACCCACCGAATGCCGGGTGTACAGCGTGTCGAAAGCCGACGTTGAGCCGCTGGCGTACTGCTGCATCAGCGCGTGGTCACTGGGTTCAAGAAGGTCAATCGGCGGCGCTGCAATCGGCATGTAGCGCATTATGCAGACTGCATCGTTTCAATAGCGGCGCTGCGACGGGTCTGGCACATAGGCGGTAGCTGAATCAGGAAACGCATTAGGAGCATTAGGAGCGTTGGGTGCAGGCAAAACAGGCGGCACGCGAATCACGCCCAGCGCCACCAAGTTGGCGCGGCTGTCGTAGCGGATCAGCACCACCTCGTCAGGCTGCGTCTGCTGGCGCTCAAACGCGGTTTGGCTGACGACTGAACTTTCGCGTTGGCCGTGAGCGGTGCCTAATTTGGCCGCAGCTTGCGGTGCGCTGCGGCGGGCGCTTTCGTTGGCGCTGGCCGAATTGCCGGGGCTGGCGCTTTCAGCAGCTTCGTTGCTGGCGCGGTCGGCGTTGCGACTGGCTGGGCTGGCAATCGACTTTGATCGGCCCGACGGCCAAGCGCCTTCGTTCTTACTGAATTCTTGGTCGTCTCGGCTCACGGGCACCTGCTTTTCTTTAAACAGCGCCACGCCAATCACGCCGACGTTGGCGGGTCTGCCGGTCAGGCCAGCGTATGAGTCGCCGAGCGATGAAAATTCAAATGCCGCTACCTCCGAATTGCTTTTGCGCCAGCCCGTAATTTGGTAGTTGCTGTAGCCGGTAAAAACGTAGCCGGTTTGATTCCACGCGGCGGTTTGACCGCTCAAAACATTGATACCGTCTACCGCAGGCACGGCCAGCAGGCGTTGCCCATGTCGGCTTTGCACCGCTACCGCATACCGGGCTCCCGGCGTGCCCGCTACCCAGTATTCACCGCGGTGGCTGTACACGGGCAGCGATGCGCCAGTGTTGCGGTCTATCACCGTGATGTCTGCCAGTCGGCCCACTGCCAGCGCAGGCTGGCTAGTAAAAGCACAAAGTAGGGCAGAAATGCAGAGGGTGCCTAGCATCGCGGCTTTAGCTGCAGGGCGTGATCGTTTAGCAAGTAGGGTTGCCTTCATGTCGACTCCATAAGTTAGCTCAGTTGATAAGAAAAAAGGTCTGGAGTTGACTTAAACGAAGCAGCGGGGGCGATGGGGTTAAACGCGACGAAAAAAACTTGTGAGGCGGTTAAAAACACGGTCAATTTATGCAGTTTGTTTCCGGCCACTATGGATTCAGTAGCTGCCCACGCGCGTATTTAACGGGCTATAGCCATATTTAGCTGATATTTAGTGCTGTTTTTTATTGAAGTAGGCATTAAACAACCCGCTGACTTCGGCAAAGTCATCTGCAAAGCGATGCGGGTTAACAAAGTAAGCCTCAGACGCGACAGCGAAAAATTCGGCAGGCGAGGTGGCACCGTAAGCGTCAAGCCACGGCGCAGGTGCGCCAAAGCGTTTCGCCATCTCGACTTGGTCTTTGAACGCGTCAAACGCGGTTTGCATAGTGGTTTGCCATTGCGCTTTGGCTGCACGGGACGGCAGTGGTGGGCAGCCATTGGCTGTGCCGCCCGCCATGTCCAGCTTGTGCACGAACTCATGAATCACCACGTTGTAGCCGCGTAAATCGTGGTTACTCGACGCCGCAGCGTCTTGCCAGCTGAGCGTTACTGGCCCGCCTTGCATCGCTTCGCCCGCAAGGGCTTCTTTGTAAAAGTGGTGTACGCCTGCCGCGTCTACGGTTTGCCGCCGCGCCAGCATGGGCCCTCGGTGCACCACAATGCCCTTGAAGTCGCTGTACGGCGCAAGGCCCCTATTTAAAACTGGCAGGCAGGCCTGCGCAGCAATCGCCACCGCTATTTCGTCGGTGACTTGAAAACGATGCGCGCCGCTGAACTGCTTTTGTGCCAAAAACTGGCCGGTTAATTCGCGCAGGCGAGCAAGTTCGGCGTTTGAGCGCTGCGCCAGGAAGGGGTAGTTTGCAAGCGTTGAAAGCCACAGCGCATCGGGTACCGAGCGCTGTCGCTGGCGAGTAAGTACCTGCCACCAGGTAAGCAGGGCAGCAGAAATTGATTTTTTGAACATACCTTAGCGCGTATCTTCACACCGCACAAACAGATGAAGGTTTTATGTGTCAGGTACCGTGAAGATACGGTTTTTGAAGTGAGCTGACTTGAAAATATTCACTGCACACAGATTGAACTAAATCGCGATGCGTGTCAATCCGCTGGCGCTCAGGCGCATCACTTCAGCTCTGGGTGGCGCGGCGGTGGTGTCCCAGTCGGTAAGCACGACACGGCGCAAGCCCTTGCCTAAATCATGTTCAGCGGGCTTGTGGGTGTGACCATGGATCAGCGTGGTGGCATGCGCAGCCAACAGTTCTTGGCGAGCGGCAGTTGCATCGACATCGGCGTAGGCTACGCCTGATTTTTTTCTGGCTTCGCTTTGCTCACGCAGGCCCCGCGCAATGCTTTGGCGTTCGGCTAGAGGCTTGGCTAAAAAAAGGGCCTGCCATTCAGCACTGCGCACCTGTTGACGAAAGGCCATGTAGGCAGTGTCGTCAATGCACAGCGCATCGCCGTGCGACAGAAGCCAGCGCTGGTCGTTAAAAGTTAGCACGGTGGGGTCTGCGAGCAGCGTCATCGAGCAAGCAGCCATCAAACCCTTGCCAACTAAAAAGTCGCGGTTGCCGTGCATGAAAAATACCGGCGCCCGGGCGGCGGCTTGGGCGATGACTTGCGCGCAGTCTTCTTCGAAACTTCCGGGAAGCAGTGCGTCGTCGCCAACCCACACTTCAAACAGGTCACCCAAAATAAAGATGGCGTCTGCTGGCGTGGTTTGCATGTAACGCTGCCACGCCTGGACGGTGCTCGCCTCGCTGGCCTGCAAGTGCAGGTCAGAAATAAAGTCAATGGCGTGCCAGGCAGGCGGAGCCTTTAACTCCGCCGTTGCCATTACAGAGCCACTGCCTTTTCAATGATCACGTCAACGGTAGGCACATCACCGTGACCGCCTTTGTTGCCGGTTTTTACGCCTTCAATTTTGTCGACCACGTCCATGCCTTTAATAACTTTGCCGAACACGGCGTAACCCCAGCCCGAGCCGTTAGGCGCGGTGTGGTTTAAAAAGCCGTTGTTCGACGCGTTGATAAAAAACTGTGAGCTGGCCGAATGCGGCTCATTGGTGCGGGCCATGGCAACGGTGTACTTGTCGTTTTTCAAACCGTTGGTGGCTTCGTTTTCAATGTTGGCGTCGGTGTCTTTTTGCTTCATGCCGACCGCAAAGCCGCCGCCTTGAACCATAAAGCCCGGAATGACGCGGTGAAACACGGTGCCGGCGTAATGACCTTTGTTGACGTAGCTTAAAAAGTTGGCGACTGTTTTGGGCGCTTTGGCGGCGTCCAGTTCCAGCGTGATGACGCCGTGGCCGGTGATGTGAAGTTCGACTTGTGGATTGCTCATGATTTTTCTTTAAAAGTTGGTTAAAAAGTCAGTTGATAAGGGTTGCCGATTTAATCACTATCGGTGTTTTCGGCACGTCCGTGGGGAAGGGCCCGCCAGCGCCGGTGGGCGCGGCTTTCATTTTATTGACCACGTCCATGCCCTGAATGACCTTGCCAAACACGGTGTAGCCAAATAACTGCGATGCACCCACCAATTGCGCGCGCGGGGTGTTTTCATAAACGCGGCCGCCGTACTCAAACTTGGGTACCGGGTCACCCGGCGGAATAACAGTTGGGTCTAAAAACGCGTTGTCTTTGACGTTGATAAAAAACTGTGACGACGCTGAATTGGGGTCGCCGGTGCGGGCCATGGCCAGCGTGCCTTCGACGTTGCGGGGGCCGCCCTTGGCCAGTGCGTCCTGGCCTTCGTGTACGACTGGTGGGCGGGTAGGCTTTTGGGTGTAGCTGGTGTCAAAACCGCCGCCTTGCACCATAAAGGTACTGATCACGCGGTGAAAAATCAAACCGTCGTAATGCTTGTCTTTGACGTACTGCAAAAAGTTAGCCACCGTTTTGGGCGCAATGCCCGGGTAGACCTCCACAACAAAATCGCCTTCGCTGGTCGCGAATTTAACTTTTGGCGCCGCCTGCGCGAAGGCACTGCCGCTAAAAAGCGTTGCCATGCTAAAGGCAACGCTCACGGCAACTGCTGCAGCAGTTCGGCGATTTAAAAAAGTGCTTTTTATCATCCAATGACTCCTTCAAAAAATATCTTCCATTGGCTGCCGTTTCGGCTCCAGTACTGCCGTTTGATCACGCCGCTGACGCTACCGCGCTTGAGCTCGGCAAAGGTTACCACCATCGTCTCGGCAGAGTCTGTCCAGCGCAAGTAGGACACATCCTTGAGTTGTACGCCGCGACCTTCGGTTTTTTTAACCTCGGCTTGCAAGATGGGCGTCCACTCAGCCAGCGATTTGCCGTTGCTGGTGAACTCAGGTGTGTACCAGCGCAGCAGCCGGGTCATGTCGCCGCTTGATTTGTCCTCAAGCCAGGCCTTGAGCACGCCTTCAAAAGCAACGCCGTCTTGGGCCAGGCTTTGGGGCGCTACCCACTTGATGTTTTGCGCAATCACGACCGGTGTAGAGCGAATTTGCACCGTGCGAATAATGCGCTCAAGGTCAGGGTTGGCCAACACCACGCAGCCGTCAGTAGCGCGTGGCGCGCGTGCAAACTGGTTGCGCGGTGTGCCATGCAGCCAGATGCCACCGCCGGTTTTGCCGCGTTTGATGTCCAGCTGGTTGGGGTAGTTGATGGGCAACGCGCCCGAGCCGTAAAAGTCTTTTAATGACTTGGGGTTTAAATTGCTGGTAACAAAGTACACGCCTAGCGGGGTTCGCAAGTCGCCTTCAATGGTTTTCTCAATCCCTGACTTACCGACCGAAATGTAGTAGTCGCCAAGTAGTTTTAAACCCTCGGTGGTGTTCTCAAACAAATACAGTCTGGCGCGGGTGGTGTCAATCGCAATGGCGTGTTTGTTTTTGGTCGACAAACTTAAAAACTGGGCAGGCACCGCGCCCGGTAGGGGCTTGGCCTGCAGTGCCTGCAGCCGTAGCAATGACTCTTGACGCAGCTCGGCCAACTGTGGCGCGTTTGCTTGCGCCAGCGTGTCGGCCATGTTGCCCACCACACGCACCGGGCGCTGCTGTGCGGTCAGCAAGTCGCCGTACACCAGTTGCGCTAACTGAAAATTGGGGTGCTCGGCCACCAGCTTTTCAGCCATAGCCAGAGCTGGCCGGGTTTTAGCCTGGCCAATCAGTTTGTAAATTTCGATCAGCCGTGCTTCGGCTTGCCCGTCGCGCGGGGCAGCTGCCACCCGTTGGTCTTTTGGGCGAGCGGCAAGGGCGGGGTCAACGGGCAGCCAGAGCGCTGCTGCTACCAGCACCAGCAATGCGGTTCGCGCTAGGCCCACGGCGCTACTTTTCAACCAGTCGATTCCCGAACAATCACCCAGCGGTCGCCAGCTTTCACCAGCTCCAGTGTTTTGCGGCTGGTGACGTTCAGTGAATCGGCGATGTAGGTTTGCTTGAACTTGACGGTGGCTTTCGCGCCGTTGCTGCTAACGGTAACGTCGTTTAGCTTCACACTGATGCTTGATTTACCGACGATACGGGCACGGCGATCTTCTTCCCAGGTTTTGCGTGCTTGCCCGCCGGGGGTTGAGAAGTCTTTGCCGTAAGCCGACAGGTACCCGCTAACGTCTTTGGCCGACCAGGCGGCTGCCCAAGCGCGCACGGCAGCTTCAGCTTCTTTGTCGGCGGCGCTGATATTGGCTGCGGCGCTGTTGTTGGCTGCGGGTGCGGCCGGTGCGGGCGGCGCAGGCGCGACAACGGCTGGCGCAGCGGCCACCACAGCCGGTACGGCAGGTGCAGCAGGTAACTTAGGCGCTGGGGCGGCGACAGGGGGCGCAGCGACCGCCACTGTTGGCGCAGGCTTTTGGGCCCGCGAGTCGGGTGCAAAAAGCGTGCGAATCAACGTTAGCTTGGGTTGCAAGCCGGTGTTGCTGCTGTCCAATTGCAATGCCTTGCTGTAGGCTTGGCTGGCCAGCTTGGCGTACACGTCGCCCAGATTTTCATGAGCAGTGGCGTAGCTGGGGTTGGTTCTGATCGCCATTTCTAGCGCAGCACGCGCTTTGTCGAATTGGCTTTGACCGGCGTACAGCACCGCCAGGTTGTTATAGGGCTCAGGCAGCTCTGGGTAGTCTTGGGTAATTTGGGTAAATGTTGCGATGGCTTCGGCTGGCTTGCCCGTTTCAGTTTGAATCACGCCTTTTAAAAAGCGCATTTGCGGATCCCGCGGCTTGGTGGCCAAATACTGGTCGGCTTTGGTCAGTGCTTCGCCGGTTTTGCCAGCGCGCACCAGCGCGTTCACGTCGCTGTACTCGTCTGCAAAGGCAAGGGGGGACGCGAAAGCACCAAGCAGCGCCAGCGCAGCAACGAACGCAGCGGTTTTGCGGCGGGTGCGCGCCAAGGCAGCGTTAAAGACGTGAGGGGTCATGGCAGGAAGTCCTATGCAATTTTTGCTCTGCGATTAGAGCTTGAATTCAGCCCGGGGGGCAGCTGGATATACTGAGCAATTGTAGCCGAGGGGTATAGTTCAAACAGAGCTCAGCGCGCCGCCGCAACCCTCATAAACCTACCCCGTTTAAAGTACCCATGACCCTTCGGATTTACAACACGCTCAGCCGAAGCGTGGAGACCTTTTTACCGTTGATTGAGGGCCAGGTGCGGATGTATGTCTGCGGCATCACGGTGTATGACCTTTGCCATATTGGTCACGCCCGCTCGGCGACGGCGTTTGACCTGATTCAGCGCTGGTTGCGAGTAAGCGGTTACGGCGTGAATTTTGTGCGCAACATCACCGACATTGACGACAAAATCATCACCCGGGCGGTTAAAAACAACGAGCCCATCAAGGCGCTGACTGACCGCATGGTGCTTGAGATGCACCGCGACTATGACGCGCTGGGCATTCAGCGGCCCGATCACGAGCCACGCGCAACCGATTTCGTGCCGCAAATGCTGGCTATTACTGAAAAGCTCATTGGCAACGGCTTTGCCTATCAAACCGGCGGCGGCGATGTTAATTACGCAGTTCGCAAGCTCCCGGGCTATGGAAAGTTGTCTGGCAAATCGCTAGACGAGCTTCAAGCGGGCGAACGAGTTGCCGTGGACGATGGCAAAAACGACCCGCTTGACTTCGTGCTGTGGAAATCGGCCAAGCCCGCTGAGCCCGATGACGCCAAGTGGGACAGCCCTTTCGGCAAAGGCAGGCCCGGCTGGCATATTGAATGCTCGGCCATGAGTTGCGCGCTGCTGGGGACCAGCTTTGACATTCATGGCGGTGGTGCAGATCTGCAGTTTCCGCACCACGAAAACGAAATCGCCCAAAACGAAGGTGCGTTTGGCAAGCCCATGGCCAAGTACTGGATGCACAACGGCTTTGTCAATATTGACAACGAAAAAATGTCAAAAAGCCTGGGCAACTTTTTCACAATTCGGGAAGTGCTTAAAAAATACGATGCTGAAACCATCCGATTTTTCTTGGTGCGCGCCCACTATCGCAGCGCGTTGAACTACAGCGACGTACACCTTGACGACGCACG
>JANMWH010000158.1:0-7791 GCA_031393945.1 Polaromonas sp.
CACGGCAGCGCTGTAGCCCAACGAAGCTGCAGCCAGTGCCGCCATGTCGCTTGATAAGCCCGGTGCCAGCGCCGCCACCACAGCCTGCCTGAAGACCCACACCAACCCACCGACCGCCACGCCGCCAAGCGCCAAAATCAATGTTAATGACCTGGTTTTATCGGTTCGAGTTTGCGCCGGTTGCGCCGCCCACGCGGGCAACAGCACATAAGCCAGCGCGCCACTGACCAGCACGCCCACCAACAAGTCGGGCAGCGTAAACATCACAATGGTTGCATCGCCCATGCCGCTTGCGCCAAAAGCCGCCGCCAATGCGGACTCGCGGGCAAGCCCCAGCAGCCGACTGACCAGCAGCAGAGCAAGCGAAAAAAGACCAGCGCGCAAGTACATTACCCCGATTATCAAGGCACAGGCCACTGCTGCAGAGCCTGTATGCCGGCGCATTTGGTTGGCACGCCCCGTAAAAACTTAAAATCAGGCATTAATTGCCAAACCAGCCGAACCAACAGCCGCTACATGACCATTCAAACCACGCCCCAGCCTGCCGCCTCGGTAACCTCCCCCGTCCCGCAAGATGAAAACCAGTTGATGGTTGAGCGACGTGAAAAGCTCAAAGCCCTGCGCACCGCTGGCATTGCTTTCCCCAACGACATCAAGCCCGCCCACCGGGCCGAAGCACTATTTGCCCAATACGACAGCAAAACCAAAGAAGAGCTAGAGCCGCTGGCCGCAACGGTCAGCGTGGCGGGCCGCATGATGCTCAAGCGCGTGATGGGCAAGGCCAGCTTTGCCACGCTGCAAGACGCGTCATTTGGACCATCGGGCGGCCGCATTCAGGTGTACATCAACAACGAAGGCGTCGGCGAAGACATCCACAACGCTTTCAAACACTGGGACTTGGGCGACATTGTTTGGGCCACAGGCACGCTGTTTAAAACCAAAACCGGCGAGTTGTCGATTCACGCCACCGGCATCAGGCTTGTGACGAAAAGCCTGCGCCCGCTGCCCGACAAGTTTCACGGCATGGCCGACCAGGAGGTCAAGTACCGCCAGCGCTATGTGGACTTGATCACTGACGAGTCGGCCCGCAAACGCTTTATGGCGCGCAGCAAAGCGGTCAGTGGCATTCGTGAATTTATGGTGGCAAATGACTTTCTGGAAGTCGAAACGCCGATGCTGCACCCGATACCTGGCGGGGCCAATGCCAAACCTTTCAAGACGCACCACAACGCGCTGGACCAGGAAATGTTCTTGCGCATTGCACCCGAGCTGTACCTGAAGCGGCTGATCGTTGGCGGCTTTGAGCGCGTGTTTGAGATCAACCGCAGCTACCGCAACGAAGGCATCAGCGTGCGCCACAATCCGGAATTCACGATGATGGAGTTCTATGCCGCGTGGTGGAACTACGAAGACTTGATGAACTTTACCGAAGCGCTGATTCGCGATGTGGCGCAAAAGATCTGCGGTTCATTGCAACTAAGTTACGCCGACAAGCCCGTCGATTTGAGCCAGCCATTTGAACGCCTGACGATCCGTGAAGCGATTTTGAAGCACACCGATTCAGCCCTCGGCGTGGATGCAGGCGTAGACGATGCCGTATGGCTGACGGAGAAGCTGAAAAAGCTGGGTTTTAACGAACAAAAAGACCGCCTCAGCACGCGGTCACTCGCCAGTCTGCAGGTCATGTACTTTGAAGAAACCGTCGAAGAAAAGCTCTGGCAGCCGACCTTCATCATGGAACACCCGACCGAAATATCGCCACTGGCACGCGCCAACGACAGCCGCCCAGAAGTCACCGAGCGATTCGAGCTGTACATCACCGGCCGCGAGTTCGGCAATGGTTTTAGCGAGCTGAACGACGCGCAAGAACAAGCCGCCCGCTTCAATGCCCAGGTGGCCGCCAAAGACAGCGGTGACGACGAAGCCATGTTTTACGACCACGACTTTGTGCGCGCGCTGGAATACGGCATGCCTCCCACTGGTGGCTGCGGCGTGGGTATTGATCGCTTGATGATGCTGCTGACGGACAGCCCGAGCATTCGGGATGTGATCTTGTTCCCAGCCCTAAGGCGGGAAGTTTGATTTACTCCCTCTCCCATTGGGAGAGGGCAGGGGTGAGGGCTAGCGGTTTAAAAACTGCTAAAAATGTGTTTTTTAGGCCTATAACCCAATAAATACGGGGCCAAGCAGCTCCTAAATTAATAGTAATTATCCCAAGTGAAATACCTCAGCGCCTACCCCGAAAGCCTGCAATCGCAAGTGCAGCAACTGCAAAGCCAAGGCAAGCTGGGCGACATGCTGCTGAAAAAATACCCGCGCATCCACAGCGTGCGCACCGACAAGGCGCTGTACGACTACGTGATGGCGCTTAAAAATGAGTTCTTGCGCAGCTCTGAGCCGCTGTCAAAAGTAGCGTTTGACAACCGCCTGCAAGTCATTGCCCACGCGCTGGGCACCCACACGCAAATCAGCCGTGTGCAGGGCAACAAGCTCAAAGCCAAACGCGAAATTCGCGTGTCATCGTTGTTCAAAGAAGTGCCGGATGAGTTCTTAAAAATGATCACGGTGCACGAGCTGGCGCACATCAAAGAAAAAGACCACGACAAGGACTTCTACAAGCTCTGCACTTACATGGAGCCGCAGTACCACCAGTACGAGTTTGACTTGCGCGTGTACCTGACGCACATGGACACCAGCGGCAAGCTGGATTGGCCTTCATAGGTCAAACATGTCCCGCAGGAACGGTGACGCTGCGCTAACCGACCTGCGTTTTTACGGTATCAGGCCGCCGAGGGTATGGAAAGCGCACGCTTTCGCGCCTAACAAAACAAGACCTAGGCATCAACAGGCGACGTGGGCGGAAGCACTTCTTCCAACCCATGCTTGGCGATCAGGCGCTTGCGCTTGCCGGGCGCAAAGTTAATGCGCGTAGGGTCATGGTCAACAGCGGCCAGCAAGCGCTTGTCCATCATGGCAAACCACAGCGGCGGAATGAAGGCCACCACAAACATGGCGGAGTAGCCCGCAGGTAGCTGCGGTGCCTCTTCAAAGTGGCGCAGCGACTGGTAGCGCCGCATCGGGTGGGCATGGTGGTCAGAATGGCGCTGCAAATGAAACGTCGCCCAGTTTGAAAAGGTATGGTTACTGTTCCAAGAGTGGTGGGGTTTGCAGGTTTCATAACGACCTTTTGGGGCTTGTTGGCGCAGCAGGCCGTAGTGTTCAATGTAGTTGGCCAAGGTCAATTGAAAGTTAGTCCACAGTGCGACGGGCAACAAAAACCACAACACCTGCGGACCCAGCCACCCGCACAGCGCGGCCCACAAAAGCGCGCTGATCGCGGCGGTTTGCAGGATCTCGTTGTGCCATGACCAGAACGCTTGACCATCAAGCCGCGTTCGTTCGCGCTCAAGCGCCCAAGCGCGACGAAGCGCCCCCGGCATTTCACGCCCCACAAAGCGCCACAGGGTTTCGCCCATTCTTGATGAAGCCGGGTCGCTTGGCGTCGCCACATCGCGGTGGTGGCCACGGTTGTGTTCAATGGTGAAGTGACCATAAAACGACGGAGCCAGGATCAGCTTGGCCAGCCAGCGCTCAACTCGTGTTTTTTTGTGGCCGATTTCATGGCCTAAATTGATACAAAAACCACCGACCAAGCCGGTCGAAACAATCAGTCCGAACATCCCCACTGCGGTAAGGCCTGCGGTTTGGCTGAACCACGCCGCACCGATAAATGCTGCCCACAGCAGCGGCACCAAGGCAAAAGTAATCAGGCGGTAGTACGGGTCAGCCTCCAGCTGGGGCACGGCTGATTCAGGCGGGTTGCTGGTGTCTTGCCCCAACATCCCATCAAGGATGGGCACCACGCCATATACAAAAACCACCGGAATCCAAAGCATCAACGACACCGGATTGAACCACCATAAAACAGGCCCCGCCCCAGAAAATAACGGTACCAACAATGCAACCGCCCAAGCAAAGCGCTTTCGGTCGCGGTACGGAACGTCAGCGGTCATAGCGTGGGGCGGGGACGCGTTAGCAGACATGAACGATCCTTCAAAAAAATCTAAACAAAGCAGCTGTTCTCAGCTCTGAGTATTCAACGTTTCCACATGGGTTTGTACCGATCGTGCCGCCAAGTGATCGTCTTAAACTGCCAAACATGGCTATTCAGCAGCAGAACGCGGGGAAACCCCAGGGCACGGGTGCTGGCACGCACCCACCCAGCGTAGCCAACCCCGTCCATCCCATTTATGCCCGACTGCTGCGAATGCTGCTGCAACAAACGGTGGCTGACAGTGACGAGGTGCTGGCGGCAGCAGCCTTGTCATGGGACGATTTGCTGAAAAATGAGCATCGGCTGTCGCAAACAACTGTGATTCGCTTTGTCTGCGCCGCGATGCAAGCAACGCAAAAACCTTGGCTGGGCTTAGAGCTTGGCGTTTTAGTGCCCATCTCGGCGCACGGCCCTTTGGGTTACGCAGCAGTGACCGCGCCTACCGTGCAGCAATCCCTGGAAATTGTTGCCCGTTACTTTGCTGTGCGAGAGGACAGTTTCGTTTGGACGCTACAAAACACTGCTGGCGGTGCCAGTTTGCAGGCAGTTGCCCAGCTAGATTGGGGCGATGCTTATGCCTTCATGGTGGACGCGATGGCTGCCTCCCTGGTGCGTATGCTGCAGGCGGCTTTGGGCAGTTTGCCGCCAGGTTTGGTATTGGATCTGCCGCTGGTAGCGCCCCGCTGGGCAGCACAGTACGCCCGCTTGTTGTGTTTGGACGTTCGCTTTGGTCAACCAGTGCTGGCGCTGCAAGTGCCCAAAGCGGTATTGCGCCTGTCCTGTTTAGGTGCTGACGCGAAGGCGCACAGCGCGGCCTGCCAAGAATGTGAGGGGGTGCTCCAGGAGCTGCAGGTACAAAGCCTGTCGCAGCGGGTAGCAGGATTGATAGCGCGCACGCCAAGCGGACACTACCCACAATTGACCACCGTCGCCACCGCCTGCGGCGTCTCGGAACGCAGCTTGAGCCGCCATTTGGCACAAGAAAACAGCTCGTTTCAAAAACTACTAGACGTGCATCAACAGACCAGGGCACGCTGGTTGCTGCTGAACACGCGCCAAAGCGTAGAAGACATCGCCCAGCAGCTTGGCTACCAGGACACCTCTAACTTCAGCCGCACCGCCAAGCGCTGGTTTGGCGTCACACCCAGCGCGCTGCGCCAAGGCCAAACCCAAACCCAAAAGTTACTGCGCCATTAAACGCACCGTGCCGGTGTGGGCCAAAACAGGCAGCGCCAGGTTTGCAAACCAGTCAATGGGACAGCAAGCTTAAAAAGTACGTCATGCGAGTAAGCTCATCCCCCAGCGCATCGAGAAACGCAGCCTCTCTCGGCGCATGAATCGGCGCATGAATCGCCACAAACTGCAGCTCAGTTTGCAGCGCGCTGTCTTTGACTGACAGGTTGACCCAGCCCAATTAATACAGGCGCGAACAGCTATTTTTTTAATAGTGAATCCGCCCGGCATTGTTATTTTGAGAAGATAGGTGACACTTTTTTAAACCTCATTTTTGTAGCTTTGCCTGCAGTTTTTTTCGCTCGCTCACCCTCTGCCTGCCCGCAGCTTGCATCGCCAGCTGTTGATCTACATCAAACTGTTTTTGGTGCGGCACGGTTAGCATAAATTCGGTGCAAAAGACAGAAGATGGGCTTCCAAATCCTGGATGTCAGCTTTGCACAGGAGCCTGATCATGACCCGCCTTCGCCTCAACTTAGCTGCACTTTCGCTAGCCTTAACGTGCATGCTGACTGCTTTGCCTGCTCCAGCGGCAGAACCCATGTCCGTTGGAAAGCCTCCAGACATCAAAGGTCTGGAGCGCGTAGTCCAGCAACTGGTCAAACCGCCCGGCGTGCCGATGCATAGCCAAGCCCCTTCAATCAAACCCCGCATCGTTGAAGTAAAAATGGTGATTGAAGAAAAAGAGATTGAAGTCGAACCTGGCGTGTTTGTTTGGGCTTTTACCTTTAACGGCAGCGTACCTGGTCCGCTCATCGTGGTGCATGAAGGAGACTATGTCGAGCTCACGCTGGTCAACCCCAAGACCAATCAGCTCCCGCACAACGTGGATTTCCATGCGGCCACAGGCGCATTGGGCGGCGGCGAGCTCACCAATGTCCAGCCAGGCGAGCAGGTGGTCTTGCGCTGGAAAGCCATCAAGCCCGGCACGTTTGTCTACCACTGCGCCCCAGGTGGGCAGATGACCCCGTGGCATGTGGTTCACGGCATGAATGGGGCGGTGCTCGTGCTGCCGAAAGCGGGGCTGCGGGATGACCTGGGTAAGCCTCTGCGCTACGACCGCGCCTACTACATTGGCGAGCAGGACTATTACCTTCCTAAAGATGCTGACGGCAACTACAAGCGCTATCCAGACCCGATCTCCTCGTTCGGCGATGACCTCAAGGTCATGGCGGGGCTGGTGCCCACCCATGTGGTGTTTAGCGGGGCGAAAGGCGCACTGACCGGCGCGAATGCCATGACGGCTAAAGTAGGCGAGACCGTTTTTTTCATACATGCGCAGGCCAACAGGCCGTCGTATCCCCACCTGATTGGCGGCCACGGCGACTATGTGTGGGAACGCGGCAATCTGGCCGATAAACCGGCGACCGGGCTGGAGAGCTGGGTCATCGCAGCGGGATCAGCTGGGGCGTTCACCTATAAGTTCAAACAGCCAGGCACTTACGTCTATTTGTCACACAACCTCATCGAAGCAGTTTTGCTGGGCGCAGCAGCCCACATCAAAGTTGATGGTGGCAAATGGGACGACAACTTGATGAAGCAAGTAACCAAGCCATCGGCAATTCCATAAACCGCCAGGTCAATCACCGTGCACGAGCTGGCTTGGCCTACGGCTTAACTAGCCGCGCCTTGTTCCATCGGCTTCAAACCTTCCAGCAGCGTGGGCAACATTTCAGTCACCGTTGGGTGAATATGCATGCCACGCGTGATAACGGTGTACGGCTGCTTGGCCGCCATCACTTCCAGCACAGCTTGCACCACCTCGTCCCCGCGCACGCCGAAAATCGCTGCGCCAAGAATGTGATGCGTCTCAGCGTCCACCGCTATCTTCATGAAGCCTGCGGTTTCGCCCATCTCTTTGGCACGGCCTACCTTGGTCATCATCAGCTTTGCGGTCAACGCGGGCCGACCAGTGGCCTGCACCTGCGCGTGCGTCAGGCCCACGCGCCCCAGCGGTGGGTCTACAAACAGCGCGTAGGCGGGAATGCGGTCGCTGACTTTTCGGGCTAGGTCGCCTGATAGATCGTCGAACAAATTGCTGGCAACTATTTCGTAGTCGTTCCAGCTGGTGTGGGTAAAGGCACCGCGGCCATTGCAGTCACCCAGCGCGTACACGCCCGCCACATTGGTCTGCAAATCCTCGCCCACCACCACATAGCCTTTTGCATCAAGCAGCACGCCCGCCGCAGCCAGGCCCAGGTCGTGCGTGTTGGGCACGCGCCCGGTGGCCATCAAAATGTGCGATCCCTCAATGCGCGGCTCGCCCGCCGTGCAACTGGCGGTAACTGCAACTCCCTGCCCGTGCCGCTCTAGGCTGATACAAGTCGCGCTTAGCCGAAACTCAATGCCCTCGCCCGCCAAGACGCCCTGAATCGCTTCAGACACGTCCGCATCCTCGCGGCCAATCAACCGCGAGCCGGTTTCCACCACCGTCACCCGGCTGCCAAAGCGCCGGTACATCTGCGCAAATTCCAGGCCAATGTAGCTGCCGCCCACCACAATCA
>JANMWH010000214.1:0-14208 GCA_031393945.1 Polaromonas sp.
TTTTTCACCCACCAACGCCGTGCGGGGCGTAAAGTTAAGCTCACTTGGATTAGATCAAATTGAATTGATGGGCACACTTTTATGAACGCACCAGTATCTTTAGCGCAGCAGCTGTTGCTTGAGCAGGCAGAAAACCGCGCGAGCCGCCAAAGTGAAGTCGTGGTCGCGTTGCAGGCAGTGCTGCCCAAGCACGCATTGCTCTGGAGCCTTGAAGACACTACGCCGTACGAGTGCGATGGCCTGACCGCCTACCGCGAGCGCCCGTTGGTGGTGGTGCTGCCTGAAACCTATGCCCAAGTGCAGGCCGTGCTTAAAACTTGCCACGCGATGGGCGTGCCCGTGGTGGCCAGGGGCGCAGGTACGGGCTTAAGCGGCGGTGCCATGCCGCACAAGCTGGGCGTCACGCTTAGCTTGGCCAAGTTCAACAAAATCTTAAAGCTTGACCCTGTCGCCCGCACGGCGGTGGTGCAAGGCGGCGTGCGCAATCTGGCTATTTCTGATGCCGCAGCCCCGCACGGCTTGTATTACGCGCCAGACCCGTCCAGCCAGATCGCCTGCACGATTGGCGGCAATGTCGCCGAAAACTCTGGCGGCGTGCACTGCCTGAAGTACGGCCTTACCGTGCACAATATTTTTAAGGTGAAGGGCTTCACTATTGAGGGCGACGAAGTTGAGTTTGGCAGCGCGGCGCTCGATGCAGCGGGGCTTGATTTGCTCAGCGTCGTGATTGGCAGCGAAGGCATGTTGGCGGTCACTACTGAAGTTACTGTCAAGCTCATTCCCAAGCCGCAGCTGGCGCGTTGCATCATGGCCAGCTTTGATGATTTGCGCAAAGCCGGTGACGCAGTAGCCAGCGTGATTGCAGCGGGCATCATTCCGGCTGGGCTGGAAATGATGGACAAGCCGATGACCGCTGCGGTTGAAGACTTTGTGCATGCGGGCTACGACCTGACGGCCGAAGCGATTTTGCTGTGCGAAAGCGACGGCACGCCAGAAGAAGTCGAAGAAGAAATTGGCCGCATGACCGCTGTGCTAAAAAGTTGCGGCGCAACTGCGATTGCGGTGAGCCAAAGTGAAGCTGAGCGTTTGAAATTTTGGTCAGGCCGCAAGAACGCGTTTCCTGCGTCTGGCCGCTTGAGCCCCGACTACATGTGCATGGACTCCACCATTCCGCGCAAGCGCCTGGCCGACATTTTGCTGGCCATCGCCGAGATGGAAAAAAAGTACCAGCTGCGCTGCGCCAATGTGTTTCATGCAGGCGACGGCAATCTTCACCCACTGATACTTTTTGATGCTAATGATGCCGACCAATTGCACCGCTGCGAGCTGTTTGGCGCGGAAATTTTAGAAGTCAGTGTGGCCATGGGCGGCACAGTAACTGGCGAGCATGGCGTGGGCGTTGAAAAGCTGAACTCGATGTGCGTGCAGTTTTCTGGTGAAGAAAATGAGCAAATGTTCGGTGTTAAACGCGCTTTTGATGCAAAAGGTTTGCTCAACCCAGGCAAAGTCATTCCCACACTGAACCGCTGCGCCGAGTACGGCAAGATGCTGGTTCGCGGCGGCAAAATCTCTCACCCCGACCTGCCCCGTTTTTGATGGGCAGCTCGCTTTTTAAGGCGAGTTAATCATGCAGGCTCTGCGCGGCTTAGCGTGGCTGCTGGCGCTTCAGTCAGCCGGGGAGTTGCTGGCCCGCGGCTTGAGCCTTCCTTTTCCGGGGCCAGTGGTGGGGATGCTTTTGCTGCTGGGGGCACTAAATTGGGCAGTGTTGCGGCGCGACGTTTCAGTCTGCGCAGAGTTTTTGCTGGCTCACCTTTCTTTACTCTTTGTACCGGTGGGCGTAGGCGTTATTGCGCATTTGGGGCTAGTCACGCGCTACGGCGTGCAGATGTTTGTAGTGGTGTTGGTGTCCACGCTGGTCGGTTTGGCCATCACGGCATTGGCGCTGTATGGGCTGAATGGCGGAGCAGACGCGGTCGCCGCAAAAAACGACCCCGCGCCTGGCGGCCCTGACGCAGCGGATGCGCCCCATGCCTAAATTCGTTGAACTGTGGGTTTATCTTTCCGCAACCCCCCTTTTTGGCTTGACAGCTACCTTGGTGGTTTACGTGTTGGCGCAAGCAATTTACCAACGCTTGGGCTTCGCGCCTTGGGCAAACCCGGTCATGTGGTCGGTGCTGATGTTGGGCGGCGGGTTGCTGCTGACTGGCGTGCCCTATCCCACGTATTTTGCAGGCGCGCAGTTCATTCATTTCTTGCTTGGCCCCGCCGTGGTGGCTTTGGCGTGGCCGCTGTGGCTGCGCAAAGCTGAACTTAAGCAGCGGTGGGCGCGCCTGCTGCTGGCTGCCGTGGCGGGCGGCGCAGCGGCCAGTGGTTCAGCGGTGTTGATGGCGTGGGGATTCGGATTACCGCCTGAAGTCATCGTGGCGCTGGCCCCTAAATCAGTGACTGCACCCGTAGCGATGGGTATTGCCGACAAATTGGGCGGCATAGCGGCGTTGGCCGCCGTGTTTGCCGTGCTGACCGGATTGATTGGTGCAGTGGCGGGCAAGTATTTGTTTGACGCGCTGCGCATTCCGCGCACAGCTAGCGGTTGGGCGGTGCGCGGCTTTGCATTGGGCACCGCCGCGCACGGCATTGGCGCCGCGCGGGCATTGCAGGTGCACCCAGACGCGGGCGCTTACGCAGCGTTGGCGTTAGGGCTGCAGGTGGTGTTGGCCACGCTGCTGATGCCGTTGCTGTTGCCCGGGCTGCTCAGGCTGCTGCTGTAGATTCAAGCAGCGTCAAACCCACGCGTTGGCTAGGCTGCTTTGGCTTGCGCGCTAACCTGTACCAGGCCTGCTGGCTTGCCGGTAATGCCAAACAACACTTCGCCAGCCAGTTGTCCGCCTTCTTCAATGACCAGCTTGCCGTAACGCACGGTGCCAGTGACTTTGCCGGTAGAGTAAATCACCAACTTTTGGCGCGCGGTCAGGTTGCCGTTGAACTGCCCCCTGATTTCTGCCACATCAATGTCGGCCGACCCTTTAAATGCACCTTGCTCGGCGATTTGCATGACACGCGAGTCCATCGTGGCCTCCACCAGTCCTTCAACGACCAATGTGTCGCAATCGGTAATTTCAACGCCCTTCAGCTTGATGTTGGGGCCTACCGTTAGTTTGCTGCCGCCTTCAAGCGGTGCGCCTGCCATTGACGCTGGGCTGGACGGCGTGGAGACGGTGCTGTCGTCTGCTGGCCGGTTTCCGGTCAGCGAGGAACCAGACGAGCTGGTGCTGCCAGATTGCACGCCTCCCAAACTGTTGGGTGAAGACTGGCGCAAATGATTCGGGCTAACGGGCAAAGTGCTGTCGCGCTTGCCGAAAAAGGGTGTGGCCATGTGATGTCCTTTATGAAAAAATTCATCGTAAGGTGAAAAAAAGATTCGCTGTTGATCAAATGAAAGAGCCGTAACAAAGTAGACTTTTACATTTGCAAAGCGAGCCTCATCTCGGCGGCGTTACCGGCACGATCGGTGCTTGCACCTTGCTTGTTCAGCTTTGAATTGCATGCTTTATCAACTTCGCATTTTTACTGCAGACGACGTCAGCGACGCTGAACGTGCGGCGGCAACGCTGCGATTTCGCTCAGTGCTGGACGCTGCGCTGGGCGATGCCGCGCTGGTGCTGCCGATTTACGTTGTGTATGCCAGATTGCTGTTGGCCCACGCCGATGCTGAGCGGCCCTGGCCAGTGTCGACTGACGAACAATTGCTGATTGACCAATGGGAACAAGCCGAGTTGGCGGCCACTCAGGCAGCTTTTGGCGTTAACCGTTACCTGGGTGACGCTGACTTTGAGCTAAGCGCGTGACGGCGGCCAGGCTGTATTGGCAAGGGCGCTAACGTGCAGTGGCTGTATGTCATTTCCTTGGGCTTGGGCTTGTTGGGCTTGCTGAGCTTGGCTGCGTACGGCGTGTACGCCGCTCACATTTTTTATGCGGATTACCGATTGGCCTTGGCAGACAAAGCGGGCACCGCTTTGCCCCCGCGCGCCGCCACCGTGGCCGCCGCCCTGGAGGCTGAACTGGCCATTGACTACGCGCCGTCCAGCAAGCAGTGGAGCGGCTCTTCAGCCGGCGAGCTGCCGCTGAAAGTGCTGACTTACCGCCAGTACGAATGCCTGGAAGATGCGCATTACGGCTTCACCATTGTGGGCGTGACCAAGCTCGAGCAACAAAACGCGCTGCCGCTTAAAACCCGGGCGCACGGCAAAAAAACCGTTGACTCTTTGGTCAAGCACGGGTTTTTGGAAGGCGCTGCTGAGCAAGGGTTCTCTATTACTGACCGTGGCTTGAATGCGCTGGCGGTGTGCAGCGTGCGGTACTAGCCGCTGGGTAGGCAAGCAGTCCGTTTTGCTATATAAAAAAGAGCTGCTTGCGCCTGCATCTATTGGGCTACAGCCCTATTTTACTTATATTTCGGACAATAATCCGCTCAGCAGCCACAGTGCGCAGCCCCACATGGTCAGCGCCACCACGGCGTCGAGCGCACGCCACACGCCGGGCACGCGCATGTACTGCCCGAGCTTGGCCATCGCGGTGCCGAGCAGCACAAACCACAGCAGCGAACCTACGGCGGCACCCAAGCCGAACACCGCGTTGTCAGGCCGGGCGTAGGCCAGCGAAGCGGTGCCGATCAGCACCGCGGTGTCCAGCCAGGCATGTGGATTCAGCCACGACAGCGCCAGAGCACCGCCTACGGCCTGGCGGCGGGTAGTTTTCGGCTGGTCGGCGTCGACCTTGCTGTCTTGGTTGTGTTGCCCGCCGTCACTTGCATAGGCCAAAGCGGGGGTCTGCATCAATCGCCGTGCCGCGCGCGTACCGTAGACGCACAACACCAGCGCGCCAGCCGCCGTCATGCTGGTCACCGCCCAAGCGGGCAAACCGCCCAGCGCAGCAAGTCCGGCCACACCAATGGTGATTAGTAGCAAGTCAGTGCCCACACACAGCCCAACTGTTAACCACAGGTGCTGACGTAGCAGGCCCATGCGCATCAAGTGAGCGTTTTGCGGGCCAATCGCCATGATCAACGACAGGCTGAGCAACATGCCCGTTAAGAAGGCCATGTTGGCGAGTGGGCCGAAAAAAGCGGCCGTGTGTCGGCGCACCAGTTGCTTAGCCAGCCCGCCGTTATTTTCAATCGCAAAGACGGCTTGCAAGATGCGTTTTTGGCCCAGCATCTAAAACTTAGCGATGCGCACTACCCGCGCCATGTGGTGCCGTCAGTTGACGGCTTTGAACGCGCCCTGGAGCTGGGCCTGGGCTGGGTAATGGTGCCCGAGCTGTTGCTCAATGTCCGCGCTGAAAGCCGCGCGCTGCAAGAGGTACTGCCCGGCCGCACGGTAGATGTCGCGCTGTACTGGCAGCACTGGTCGCGCGAACCGCTGGCGGGGCAACGCCTGACGAAAGCGGTGCTGCACGCTGCGCACGCCTAGCTGCTGCAAATCAATCAAAAACAGTCCAAAATGCCTTCAAAAAGCATATAAAACAGTCTATAGCCCAATAAATACGGGCGCGAGCAGCTCTTGATAATATAGCAATTTGAGTCGTTGTCTGACGTCCGCCGCATCCCTCAGGCTCGGCTCGCTTATCAGTAAAATCACCGCATGCTCTCGATAAAAACAGATTTGATCGTCGCCTTGGGCGATGCGCTTGAACAACTCCACCCCGGCGCTCGGGAAAAAGCCGCGTTTGAATCGCCCAAAGTTGCTGCCCACGGCGACTTTGCTTGCACCGCTGCGATGCAATTAGCCAAAGGGTTGAAACAAAACCCGCGCCAGGTGGCAGACGCGCTGCGCGCACTGCTGCTGGCCGCACCGGCTTTTATCAAGTGGGTGCAAGACATTGACATTGCCGGGCCCGGCTTCATCAACATCCGCTTAACGCCTGCCGCCAAGCAGCAAACGGTGCGCGAAATTTTGCAAACTGGCGCGCTGTACGGCAGCCATGCAACGCCACCGGCTGGCGGCGCAGCCCAGCCGATGGTGGTCGAGTTTGTGTCGGCCAACCCGACCGGCCCGCTGCATGTCGGGCATGGCCGCCAAGCCGCTTTGGGTGATGCCATTTGCAATTTGTTTGCAACGCAGGGCGTGGCCGTTCACCGCGAGTTTTACTACAACGATGCGGGGGTGCAAATCCACACGCTGGCCGTCAGCACGCAAGCGCGCGCCAACGGCATCAAGCCCGGCGACGCCGCCTGGCCCGCGCTGGCTTATAACGGCGACTATATTGCCGACATTGCCGCTGATTTTTTGGCCAAAAAAACCGTTAAATCAGACGACCGCGAATTCACTGCCTCGGGCGACGTGAACGACTTTGACTCGATCCGGCAATTTGCCGTGGCCTACTTGCGCCGCGAACAAGACCTTGATTTGCAGGCGTTTTCAGTGCGTTTTGACAATTACTATTTAGAGTCCAGCCTGTACAGCTCTGGCCGCGTAGATGCTGCGGTAGCCAAGCTCAAAGACGCCGGTAAAACCTACGAACAAGACGGCGCGCTGTGGCTCAAGTCCACCGACTACGGTGACGACAAAGACCGCGTCATGAAAAAAAGCGACGGCACCTACACCTACTTTGTGCCAGACGTGGCCTACCACCTGGCCAAATGGGAACGGGGCTTTACCCGCGCCATCAACATTCAGGGCATGGACCACCACGGCACCATTGCCCGGGTGCGTGCTGGCCTGCAAGCGGCCAATGTCGGCGTTGCGGCAGGCTACCCCGACTACGTGCTGCACACCATGGTGCGCGTGATCAAAGGCGGCGAAGAGGTCAAAATCTCCAAGCGCGCGGGCAGCTATGTCACGTTGCGCGACTTGATTGAATGGACCAGCGCTGACGCAGTGCGGTTCTTTTTGCTCAGCCGCAAGCCCGACACTGAATACACCTTCGACATCGATTTGGCGCTGGCCAAAAATAACGAAAACCCGGTTTATTACGTGCAGTACGCGCACGCTCGCATTTGCTCGGTGCTGACGGCTTGGGGCGGCGACGAGGCAGCGTTGGTCGGTGCAGACCTGTCCCCGCTAGACAGCCCGCCCGCGCAAGCGCTGATGGTGCTGCTGGCCAAATACCCCGACATGCTGACCCATGCGGCCAACGGATTTGCCCCGCACGACGTGGCGTTTTATCTGCGGGAACTGGCCGCCTGCTACCACAGCTACTATGACGCCGAGCGGATTTTGGTTGACGACGACGCGGTAAAACTGGCGCGCCTGGCGCTGGTGGCCGCCACTGCGCGCGTGCTGCACAATGGCCTGGCAGTGCTGGGCGTGAGCGCCCCGCGAAAAATGTGAACGGACAGGAATCATGAAAACAATCTCGACTACATTGCAGCGCAAGAATCAGTGTGCGGGTCTGCACCACGGCCAGCGCGGCCAGCGCGGCGGCACCATGCTGGGCCTGGTTATAGGCGCATTGGTCGGCCTCGGCGCAGCGCTGGCAGTGGCGGTGTATGTGACCAAAGTGCCGGTGCCTTTTTTAAACAAAGCACCGACCCGAGCTTCAGACACAGACGCCGCCGAGGCCATTAAAAACAAGGACTGGAACCCCAACACGCCGCTGGCTGGCAAAGTGCCGGCGTCAGTGGCTCCGCCTGCGGCGGCTGCCTCTGCGGCGGCGGCTGGTGTGTTGACGCCAGAAGTGGTGGCCAAGCCGAAACAATCAAGCGATCCGCTGGGCGACTTGGCCAAAGCAAAGTCAGGCGAAAAACAAGCCAACAAACCAGACGCAAAAACTGACTCAAAAACTGACGTCAAAGTAGCGGCCCGGCCAGAAGCGTCAGGCGAGCCCGGCATTGATCCCTTCACCTACTTCGTGCAAGCCGGTGCGTTTCGCACGCCAGAAGACGCCGAGCAACAACGTGCCAGGTTGCTGCTAATGGGATTTCAGGCCAAGGTGACTGAACGAGAGCAAGCCGGGCGCACCGTGTACCGGGTGCGCTTGGGCCCATTCGACAAAAAAGACGATGCCGACAAAACCAAAGACAAGCTCGACGGCAATTCAGTTGAAACCGCATTGGTGCGGGTGCAGCGCTGAACTTTTTTATCAGTCAGCGTCTAAACATATTGCGACAGAGTTTCCAAGCCTTTGACTCGCCGACAAGAATCGCTGATGAATTTTTTCATAAAACCTTTTTAACCATCGCGCCCAAGGAAACCTTCATGCAACGTCGAGAATTTTCAATTAAAGCCACCTCAGCAGTTGTAGTGGGCGGTTCGGGCGTGCTCAGCAGCGCGGTGCGCGCACAAGGGGCCAAACCAGTCGAAGGCATTGACTACCTGACGCTCGAAAAACCCACGATGACTGAAGCGCCGGGCAAGGTTGAAGTGGTCGAGTTCTTTTGGTACAGCTGCCAGCACTGCAACCGTTTTGAGCCGCAGCTCGATGAGTGGGTCAAGCGCCTGCCAACTGACGTGGTGCTGCGCCGCGCGCCCGTGGCTTTTCGCCCTGACTTTGAGCCCCAGCAGCGCTTGTATTACGCGCTTGAGGCGATGGGCAAGGTTAGCGAGCTGCACAAAAAAGTGTTCTACGCCATTCACGTTGAAAAGCAAGCCTTAAACACGTTTGAGCCGATAGCCGACTGGGTTGAAAAGCAGGGCGTGAACAAAGCCAAATTCACCGAGGCCTACAACTCTTTTCCGGTGGCAACCAAGGTACGCAAATCTAACTTGCTGCAAGAAGCGTTCAAACTTGACGGTGTGCCGTCGCTCGGCATTGCGGGCAAGTACTTCACGTCTGGCTCCATCGCGCAAACCATGGAGCGCGCGTTGCTGGTGACTGACTACTTGGTGGGCTTGGCCCGCGCGTCGCTGCCAGCCACCAAGGCCGAGCCTAAAAAAGCCGATAAACCGGCTAAACCTGCCAAGCCGGTCAAGCCGCAGTAACGGTTAAGCAGCGCCAGGCTGCCGCACCCGATTTGTCGGGCAACCTTAAAAGACCTCCCGCAATGGCGGTTTTTTTATGGTCTGAGCGTGAAATACCAGTCGCAATACCTCGCGCCCGAGCGTTAAGCAGCACGAGGCGTGGGTACAATCAAAAGCATGTTTACAGCAAGATTCATGCCTTTATGAAATCGCCCCTACTCCTCGCGTTGCTTGCGTTCATGCTGGCCGGCGCCCCGGTTAAAGCCGAAAACGCTGACCGCAGCAAACCGATGAACGCCGAAGCCGACGCGCTGCGCTATGACGACCTCAAGCAAACCAGCGTTTTCACCGGCAATGTAGTGATCACCAAGGGCACCACGGTGATTCGGGGCGACCGGGTTGAGGTCAGGCAAGACCCTGAGGGTTTTCAGCAAGCGGTGGTTACTGTTGCGCCGGGCAAGCTGGCGTTTTACCGAAAAAAACGCGAAGGCCTTGACGAATTTATCGAAGGCGAAGCCGAACGCATTGAATACGACAGCCGCCCCGACCTGGTGAAATTCACCACCAGAGCGGTGTTGCGGCGCTACGCTGGCGCGGTATTGGCCGATGAGACTACCGGCGCACAAATTACCTACGACAACAAAACCGATGTATTTGCCGTCGACGGCGGCGCACAAAATCGCAGCGCGGGCAATCCGGGTGGCCGCATTCGCGCCGTGCTTTCGCCGCGCGCGCCCGCCAGTGCAAGCGCCGCGCCGTCAGGCCCGGTCCCTGCCGCTGGAGCCAGCCCTGTTTTGCGCCCCAGCCCAGCGCTGGGCAGCGACAAAAAGTAATCCGGCAGCATGACTAACGATTTGCCAAACGATGTGGCCGTTGCCGCCGTGCAGACTATTGCTGATGCTGATCGCAGCCAGCTTGTAGTCACCAGCCTGAAAAAATCATACGGCAGCCGCACCGTGGTGCAGGACGTGTCGCTGGTGGTCAGAAGTGGCGAAGTCGTCGGCCTGTTAGGCCCCAACGGCGCGGGTAAAACCACGTCGTTCTACATGATTGTGGGGCTGGTGCGGGCAGATGCTGGCGGCATCACCATTGACGGGCAAAGCATTGAACATATGCCGATTCACAGGCGCTCGCGCTTGGGGCTCAGCTACCTGCCGCAAGAGGCGTCGATTTTTCGCAAGCTCAATGTTGAAGACAATGTGCGCGCCGTGCTAGAGCTGCAAGTTGACGAGTCCGGCAAGGCTTTAAGCAAAGCCGTTATAGCCGAGCGGCTCGACGCGCTGCTGAAAGACCTGCGGGTTGACCACTTGCGCGACTCACCGGCGCTGGCGTTGTCGGGCGGTGAACGGCGGCGGGTTGAAATTGCGCGCGCTCTGGCCACGCAGCCACGTTTTATTTTGCTCGACGAACCTTTTGCAGGCATTGACCCCATTGCAGTGATTGAGATTCAACGCATTGTGGGGTTTTTAAAAGCCCGCGGCATTGGCGTGCTGATTACCGACCACAACGTGCGCGAAACGCTGGGCATTTGCGACCACGCTTACATCATCAGCGATGGGCATGTGCTGGCCGAAGGCACCCCCGCAGAGATTGTCAACAACGCCGACGTACGACGCGTGTATCTCGGCGAAAACTTCAAGATGTAGCACTTGACTACCCCCCCTCCGTCGCTCACTGCGTGTAGCTCCAACCCCCCCTTGGGGGCTGCGCCTGCGGCCTGGCAAAGCCAGTTCCGCGGCCCATGCTTGACATGGCATCGCGCCGCATCTATTCGTTCAGTTTCAGATTAAATGAAACAAGGACTTTCGCTGCGTGTATCGCAGCACCTGGCGTTGACGCCGCAGTTGCAGCAGTCGATTCGATTGCTGCAGTTGTCTACGCTGGAGCTGAGCCAGGAAGTTGAGCAAATGCTTGACGAGAACCCTTTTCTGGAGGTCAACGAAGATGCGGCGGTGCGGGAAGAGTTTGGCCTGGAAGTGGTTGACACGCCTGCCGCTGCAGAGCCTGCGGAGTTTGAAGGCGCTATGGAATATATAGCTGCTGGCGCCCATGAAACGGCTTCTACCACCACAAAAGACACTGAATCTACGCCTGAAACCACTGCCGAGCTCTCTACCGAAGCCACGCTTGAAGAAAGCTGGGAAGGTGACGGCTCGGTCGACTCCGCGCCCGACGATGGTGAGTGGGGCAATGACGCCGCACCGCGTAAAAACAATCTCGATGACGGCGACGCTGAGGCGTCAGACCTCATGGGCGAGCACGAGTCGTTGCAAGACCACCTGCATCGCCAGGCGCTGGGCTTGCGATTGTCAGCCCTAGACCGCGCCGCGCTGCATTTTTTAATTGAATCACTCAACGACGACGGGTATCTGGAAGACAAGCTCAATGATCTCGCGGAAGGTTTGGCCAACGGCGACATGGCGCAAACCGAAGAGCTTACCCAGCAGTTTTCGATTGTGCTCAAGCTGCTGCATTGCATGACGCCCAGCGGTGTGGGCGCGCGACACTTGGCTGAATGCCTGTCTTTGCAACTGCGTGATGCCGGCGATGCGATTGAGGTGTGTGCAGCCCGGGCCGTGTGCCAGCAACCGATGGAGCTGCTGGCCAAACGGGACGTCAAGCGCTTGTCGCAGTTGTGCGGCTTTGAAGACGAGGCCATTAAAGCCGCGATTGGCGTAATCGGGCGGCTTGACCCAAAACCTGGGCGAAGGTTTGTGAACGTTGAGCGCAACGTCGTTATCCCCGACGTGTTTGTTACCAAGGTGGGTCGGGGCTTTAAGGTCAGTTTGAACAACGAGGTCATGCCGCGCCTGAAAGTGCAAGATATTTATGCCAATGCGGTGCGGCAAAACAAGGGCGCTGGCGGCCAGGCGCTGCAGCAGCGGCTGCAAGAGGCGCGTTGGTTCATTAAAAACATTCAGCAGCGCTTTGACACAATATTGCGAGTCAGCACCGCGATTGTGGAGCGGCAAAAAAACTTTTTCACGCACGGCGAGCTGGCCATGCGCCCGCTGGTGCTGCGCGAAATCGCTGACGAGCTAGGTCTGCACGAGTCAACCATCTCACGCGTTACCACCGCCAAATACATGAGCACGCCGTTCGGCACGTTTGAGTTGAAGTACTTTTTTGGCTCTGCGCTGGGCACCGAAACCGGCGGCAACGCGTCCAGCACTGCGGTGCGCGCACTTATCAAGCAATTTGTTGCCAGCGAGAGCTTGAACAAGCCGCTGAGCGATAACCAGATTTCTCTGATGCTCAAGGAGCAAGGCATTGAATGTGCCCGCCGCACGGTGGCCAAGTACCGCGAAGCGCTGCGAATTGCGCCTGCCAATTTGCGTAAAGCTTTATGACCATGGCCCCCACGGTCGTGCACTTCGTGTCACTCTCTGCCCCCCGAGGGGGCCGCTGCGCCTGCGGTCTGGCAAAGCCAATCCCGCGGCCCCTGCTTGGCAAGAGAAATTTTTTTAGCTTTATAGCGATCCGTTTTTTATGAACCAACTCCAACTATTTTTACCGTGCGCCGCTGGCGTTGAGGCGCTGCTGGCCACTGAGGTGCAGGGCATCACGGGTACTGCACCCAAGGCATGGCGGGCGGGCGTGCAGCTGCAGGGCTCATGGCGCGAGGCGTTGCAACTTAATTTGCACAGTCGCCTGGCGCAGCGCGTATTGATTGAGCTGGCGCATCACCAGTACCGCAGTGAGCAGGATTTATACAACGCCGCTGCAGGTGTGGCGTGGGAGATCTGGTTTACGCCCAAGCAAACCTTCAAAGTTGAAATCACCGCGCAGCACAGCCCGTTGACCAGCCTGAATTTTGCAGCGCTCAAAATCAAGGACGCGATTGCTGACCGCTTTCGGGACAAATATGACGTTCGCCCCGACGTCGACACGCGCTACCCGGATGTACGCGTGTACGTGCACCTGACGGTGGATACGGTGACGGTGTACATCGACACCTCGGGCGAGCCGCTGTTTAAACGCGGCTGGCGCGAAGACGTCGGTGATGCGCCGTTAAAAGAAACACTGGCTGCAGCCATGCTGGCTGCCAGCGGTTGGTCAGGCACTGACGGGTTGTGCAAGCAGGGCGTAGCACTGTACGACCCGTGCTGCGGCTCGGGCACGATTGCGATTGAGGCCGCGCAAATCGCGTGCAACATCGCGCCGGGCATCACCCGCAAATTTGCTTTTCAAAAATACGTGCCGTTTCAACCGCATGTCTGGGACGGCTTGCTTGACCAGGCCGATGCCGCCATCACAGAGCCCATCGCAGAAGTTTTTGGCAGTGATGTAGCTTTCCGGATGGTTGACTTTGCCGAGCGCAACGCAGAGCGCGCGGGCGTGGCCGGTGCTGTGCAGTTTAGAGGTGGCGACGCGCTAGAGCGTATGCCGCCCGTTGCCACAGGAGTGATGGTGCTCAACCCGCCGTACGGTGAGCGGATTGATGTGGCCGGCGCGGCGGGCTCGTCGAGCGAAGGTGGTGCACGCTCTCGAAGCCAGTTCCAAGGCCGCAGCATCGATGAGTTCGGCCAGCCGTTGATGCAGGAACCAGCGAGCAATGTGCAGCGCAATCGCAGTGCCAACCCTGGCCGCGAGCAAGCGCAAACCGAAAGTGGTGGGGACGCGTCTGACTTCTTTCCAAAGCTCGCCGCGCACTGGAAGAAAAACTACGCCGGCTGGACGGCCCACGTACTCACACCCGACCTGAAGCTGCCCAGCAAAATGCGCCTGAAAGAGTCGCGCCGCGTGCCGATGTGGAACGGCCCGATTGAATGCCGACTGTTCAGGTTTGACATGGTGGCCGGGTCTGCGCGGGGCAAAGCAGGCAGCAGCGCTTGACCCAGGCTGCGCTTGCTATCTCCCCGGATTCACTCCCTCTCCCTTTGGGAGAGGGCGGGGGCTGAACGCTGCGGCTCCAGATGCGCCTGCGCGCATCTGGACAGCGTGAAGGGGCACGGGCTATGCCGTGCCGCGGTCTGCAAGACAGGGCCTTGATGAAAAGCACTACATGACAAAATTAACTATCGTCCTCGATACCAACATCATCCTCGACGTGTTCGTGTTCAATGACCAAGCGGCAGAAACCATTCGCCAAAGCCTTGCCGCAAACTCACTGAATTGGCTCGCTACCCAAGCCATGCGGGACGAGCTGGCGCGCGTACTGGCCTATCCAAAAATTGTTCCGCGTCTGAATTTTTATGCACTCACAGCACAAAGCGTGTTGCAAAAATTCGACCGGCACGCACAGCTGGTGGCCGCAGCGCCCAAAGCCAGCTTGACCTGCAAGGACGCCGACGATCAAAAATTCATAGAC
>JANMWH010000233.1:0-4919 GCA_031393945.1 Polaromonas sp.
ATGATGATGTCGGCCACCACCGCTGCGTGCGCGGGCTTTGTAGGTTTTTCGGGTTTTTCGGGTTTTTCGGGTGTGGCTGATTTACCGGTTTTGGTGGCCTTTGCCGCCAGTTTGGCCGCGCTCTCGGTGGCCGCTTTGCCCAGCACTTTGGCCGCGATGGCGTCCAGGTCTTTGCCGTCTCGCACCATCATGATGCCCGCACCGTACGCGCCGTCTTCGCCGCCTTCAGCTTTGATCACCACAAATGGCCGCTCAGCTATGCCGTATTCCTTGTACTTGCGCTTGATTTTTACCAGCAGCGCATCGATGTGCTCCCGCAGTTGCTCAACGCTGGCGGCGTTCGCAAAATCAACCTCGCCGCAAGACGTGAACGCAGGGTTAATCAACCAGTAATCAATGCCCACCAGTTTGGCAAAGCGCTTGGTGACTTCTTCATAAGCTTTGTAATGGTTTGATTTACGGCGCACTGAGCCGCTGGCGTGCAGCGGCGGCAGCAAAAATTGCTCGTGCAAATCTTCCAGAATGCCCGGGATACCGGCTGACAAATCGTTGTTCAGCAAAATCGTGCAGGGGTCAAAATCTTTCAGGCCCAAGCGCCGCTCGGTGCGCAGCAAAGGCTCGAGCGTCAGCGACTCGCCGCCTGGCAGTTTCATGGTTACCGGCTTTTCAGTGGTGGCACTGAGTGAGCCAAAACGCACATTCAGCCCCGCTTGGTGAAACAAGCGCTTGAGCTGCAGCACATTGGCCCAATAAAACGTGTCACGCGGCTCGTTTTCAGGAATGATGAGCAAGTTGCGCGCTTCAGGGCAAATTTTTTCAATCGCCGCCATGGCTGCCTGCACGGCCAGCGGCAGCATTTCAGGCGTCAGGTTGTTCCAGCCATGCGGGCACAAATTAATGTCAACCGGCGCCAGCTTGAACCCCGCATGCCGCACGTCAACCGAGCAATAAAACGGCGGCGTGTGCTCCATCCATTCAAGACGAAACCAGCGCTCAATGGCTGGCATCGAGTCCAAAATGCGCTGCTCAAGCTCATCAATAGGGGGGTTGGTAGCAGTAACTAGGTGCGGGACCATAGGGTCTTTCTTGTTTTTGGTTATTCGGCGTTAAGTCGGATATTAGGGCTGGGGATAAAGTTGCAAGTGCCCAAAACTCGATCCTAGCGGGTAATTCTGCAATTAAGATTCTATTAAATAGATTTATAATGCTCCATGATTCAATCTTTTGCATGTGCTGAAACCGAAGCGCTTTTCCATAGCAAACCGGTTCGGCGCTTCAAAAATCTTGAACAAGTTGCTCGCCGCAAATTATTAATACTGCACGCAGCAGTCGATTTAGACAACCTGCGTATACCGCCGGGTAACCGTTTGGAAGCGCTGAAGGGCAATCGCAAGGGGCAACACAGCATTCGCATCCATGACCAATGGCGGCTGTGCTTCATCTGGCAAAACAGCGGCACTTACAACGTTGAAATCGTCGACTATCACTAGACAAGGAAACTTCACATGACAGACCAACTACTCAAAGAAATCCATCCAGGCGAGATTTTGCTGGAAGAGTTCATGAAACCGATGGGCATCACCGCGCGGCAGCTGTCGTCAGACATGGACGTACCACCCAGCCGCATCAGCGACATCGTCAATGGTGCGCGCCCCATTTCAGCTGACACCGCGCTTCGGCTAGGTTTGTTTTTCAGCATGGACGCTCGGTTTTGGCTGAACTTGCAGACTGAATATGACGTGCGGGTGGCGCGCCGTGATTTGTTGGCGAAAATTGCGCCTCGGGTGAGAGTGTTTCAGGCTGCATGAACGGTCAACCCCTAACTTCGCCATCCCCCAGCACCACATACTTCAACGAAGTCAACCCCTCAATCCCCACAGGCCCGCGCGCATGAAACTTGTCTGTGCTGATGCCGATTTCAGCGCCCAGGCCAAACTCGAACCCGTCGGCAAAGCGGGTGCTGGCGTTGACCATCACGCTGGCTGAATCGACTTCTCGCAGAAACTTTTGCGCGTGAAAGTGGTTGCTGGTGATGATGGCGTCGGTGTGGTGGCTGCTGTACTGGTTGATGTGGGCAATCGCCTCGTCAACCCCTTCAACCACCTTGATGCTGATGATGGGCGCCAGATATTCTTCGTACCAGTCGTCCTCGGTCGCTAGCGTGATTACTACTGATTTAGTAGCTGCATGCGCATGTAAAATAAGGGCTGCAGCCTCATCGGCACGTATTTCTACGCCTTTTTCAGCATAAATGGCGGCGATTTTGGGTAAAAACGCTTCAGCCACGCCGCGCGCTACCAGCAGGCCTTCTGCCGCATTGCAGGGGCTGTACTTCTGGGTTTTGGCGTTGTCGGCCACCTTGACGGCCATGGCGATGTCGCACGGGTCGTCAATGTACACATGGCAGTTGCCGTCTAGGTGCTTGATGACAGGCACCTTCGCGTCGCGGCTAATGCGTTCGATCAAACCCTTGCCGCCGCGCGGAATGATCACGTCGACAAACTGCGGCATGGTGATCAGTTGGCCCACGGCTTCGCGGTCGGTGGTGGGTACCAGTTGCACCGAATCCGCTGGCAACCCAGCTTCTACCAGCGCGGTTTGGACCAGCGCCGCCAGCGCTTTGTTCGACTCAATCGCCTCGGAGCCGCCGCGCAAAATACAGGCGTTGCCGCTTTTAATCGCCAGGCTGGCCGCCTCAATCGTCACGTTGGGGCGGCTTTCGTAAATCATGCCAAACACGCCAATTGGCACGCGCATTTGCCCCACGCGAATGCCGCTGGGCTGCTGCTTCATGCCAATGATTTCGCCAATCACGTCCGGCATGGCAGCCAGTTGTTCGCAGCCGATGGCCACGGTCTCAATGTCTTTGGGCGTGAGTTTTAAGCGGTCGAGCATGGGGCCTGCCAGGCCGCCGCTGGCAGCGCGGCTCAGGTCTTGCTGGTTGGCCGCTGCTAACGCGGGTGCGTGTTGCCGCAGAAGCGCCGCCAAGCCAATCAGTGCTTTATTTTTTATAGCTGCTTGCGCTCGCGCCATATGGCTTGAAGCAGCTTTTGCCTTCTGGCCTAGGGCCTGCATCAGCAGCGTGATATTTTGATCTGACATGGCGCTATTTTGCACGCGCGGAGCATTGCTCACACACCATGGCGGCCAGGCGGTGCAGTGACTGCCAGCCAGTAGCGGGCCAGTCGGGTTGCTTGAGGCCTTTGCAAATGCCGTCTACCTTGTGCGCGGCCGTTAACAAATGCGCTAGCGCTGCGCTGTTGATGGTCGGTAGCACGCGCTCATAGAGCTTTTCTTTAACGCCCCACACGCGGTGGTCTTTCAGCGCCATGGGCATTGGCCTGCCCGACTCAATCGTGTCTTTGATGCGCTTTAACGCGCGGATGTCTTCACTTAATGCCCAATGCACCAGCACTTCTGATTCACCTTCAGATTGCAGGCCGTCGAGCATGCGCGCCACACGAACTGACTGCCCGCCCAGCACCGCTTCAGACAACTTGAACACGTCGTAACGCGCGACGTTAAGCACCGCGTTTTCTACCTGCTCAAAGCTCAACGTGATCGGATCCGCAGCCTTTTCCGACGGGCCGCCCCTAGGAAAAGACGCCCCCTCGGGGGGCAGCGAACCGCGCGAAGCGGGGAGCGTGGGGGCAACATCCGACGGGCCGCCCCTAGGTTCTCGAAGAGCGGCGGAGCCAAAAGACGCCCCCTCGGGGGGCAGCGAACCGCACGAAGCGGGGAGCGTGGGGGCGCTGTTATACAGCAGCCCGAGTTTTTGAATCTCTTGGTGCGCGGCCAGCAAGTTGCCTTCAACCCGGTCAGCAAAAAACTGCAGCGTGCGCTGGCCTTCTTCACCGCTAGACACGCGCTGGCCTTGGGCGGCCAGGCGCTGGCTGATCCACTGCGGCAACATGCCGCGCGCAATAGGCTCAAACTTCACGGTAACGCCGTAGCTGTCGAGCGCGCCAAACCATGCACCCTTGGTTGTCATGCCGTCGAGCTTGGGCAAAATAATGAGCGTTAACGTGGCGTCGTCGCCCTGGGCGCGCTCGGCAATGTGCTGCAACGCGACTGAGCCGTCTTTGCCGGGCTTGCCACTGGGCACCCGAATTTCAATGATTTGCTTGTCGGCAAACAAACTCAGCGAACCGCCGCTGGCCAGCACGCCGCTCCAGTCAAAATGCGCGCCCTGCGCCACGTGTACCACTCGCTCGGTAAAGCCCTGCGCGCGAGCGGCGCTGCGCAAGGCGTCGGCAAACTCTTGCACCAGCAGCGGCTCGTCGCCGTGCAGGGTGTACAAGCTTTTAAGCCCGCGCTTGATGTGTTCGGGCAGCTGGGCGGGCGCAAGGTTCATACGCGTTACGCTGACTACAGCGCCGTGACCGCGGCCAAGCGGCGCATGATCTGCTGAACGATATCGTTTTGCATATCGCGGTACAACAGGCCTTCTTCGGCTTCTTTGGCCAGCACAGCGCTTTCATTAAAACTGATGTCGCGCTGTTGCAAAATTTCAGTGGGGGCAATCAGCTCAGCGCCTTTGGCGTTGCGCAGTTTGAACTTGAACGCGATGCGCAACTGAAACTCGCGCACCTGGCCAGATGCATTAACGCCGACCACCACTTTTTCACGCTGGTCTTGCAGCACATCGAGAACAACTTCGGCCTGGTCGATTTGGCGCACGTCGGTGATCACCCGCACCGCGCCGTTCGATTCAAGTGAACGCTTGAGCGCATTGCCCAGCGCAGAGCTTTCAGCAAAAGGGCTGAACAAGGTTGTAAATACAAACTTGGGCGCAGAGCGCAGGGCAAAGCCGCAGCCAGTCAGACTGACCGCGGCGCTAACGGCCAGCAGTTGCAAACACAAACGGCGCTGCATAGATTTCCTTGAATGTTTTGCCTGGCGATTGTTTAAACGACGAT
>JANMWH010000361.1:0-10707 GCA_031393945.1 Polaromonas sp.
CGGGACAAACGGCGCAGCCAAACCATACAGCAGTGCAGGTGGAGCGGGCGGGCTTGCCACCACAACAGCAAGCGGGCCTGTGGGCGTTGCCACCGGCTCTGCCTGCTTGCCGCAGTTAACCGTCACCAAAAGCACCAGCACACCCACCGTGACCTTGCCAAGTGGCACCACGGCGCAATACAGCATAAATGTGAGCAACGCCATCACGGCAGGCGCGGCATACGGCGTTAGCCTTAACGACGTGTTGCCTGCACCGCTGGGGCTGCAAGCCATTGCAGCGACTGGCACCGTCGGTTTTTCAGGCACCAACACATCAGGTTTGACGCCGACTGCCGCCAACTTGTCTGGCAACACCACCACGGCAGTGTTTGGCGCGGGCGGCACAGGTAACGCGCCCACCGTGTCGTCCTTTACGCTGTTTCCTGGTGGCTCGGTAACGGTCACGTTCACGGTCAATGTGAATTCGGCGGCGCTGGGCGCAACATTCCAAAACAGTGCCAGCACCACCTTCACCGACCCCACCCGCGCCACCGGCGGCGTGGCCACCAGCAGCGCAGTGAGCAACCCGGCAGTTAGCCCGGGCGGTGCCTATGCATCGGGCGCGGCTGTAGGCGGCAGCAATTATTTAAGCGGCAGCTCAACGGCTGAAGACGTCACAGTGGTTGCCTCCACCCTGCTGGCAGTGACTAAAACCAATGCCGTTACCGCCGTGGCGGCAGGCGGCACCACCAGCTACACGCTGACCTTTAGCAACAGCGGCGGGTATGCGGCTGACAACGCTTTGATCAAGGACACGCAAAGCGCCGGTTTAAGTTGTACCTCTGTTACCTGCACGTCAACCACCGGCGCAGCGAGTTGCCCAACGGGTTTGGTGCTGGCAACACCAACGGCGGCGGCGAGCGTGCCCAATTTGTTTAACGATACCGGCATCACGATTCCTGCGTTCCCAGCAGTAAGCACCGTGGTGTTAACGGTGGTTTGCAGTGTGACGGCCACTGGGCAATGATTGCGCTGATAAAAACCGCTACTTGATTTATAGCTGCTCGCGCCCGTACTTGTTGGCGAAAACGTCTGTTTAATAGGGATTTAGGGGTCTAAAACAGCGTTATCGGCACACGTGCAGGCGCGACGAAAGCTCGAAACGTCACGCGTGCAAACGAGACGTTTTTGGAATATGCGCCATCAAAAACTCCATCTGGTCCGCCAAAATTCGGCGGTTGCGCAAAATGAAATCTTCCCACAAGCTGGGCACGTACGGTGTGTACAGCAGCGGCATGTTCGCCTGCTCAGGCGTGCGGCTGCTCTTGCGGTGGTTGCAGGCCCGGCAGGCGGTTACTACGTTCATCCAGTTGTCGATGCCTTTTTGGGCAAACGGAATGATGTGCTCGCGCGTTAACGCTTCCTCATCAAAATGTTGGCCGCAGTAGGCACACACGTTGCGGTCGCGCACGAAAAGCTTGCCGTTGGTCAGACCGGGTTTAAGCTCAAACGGATTGATCTTTGGCACGCCCTTGGTGCCAATAATGCTGTTGATGTTGATGATCGACTGATCACCCGTGACAGCGTTGTGCCCGCCGTGAAACGTAGCCACGTGTGCGCCCATCTCCCAGCGGACCTCTTCGGCGGCGTAATGCAGTACGGCTTCTTCAAGGCTGATCCACGACTGCGGCAAACCTTGGGCTGAGAGCTTCAAGACCTTCAAACTAAACCCCCACTAAAAAATGGAATTTCGTTGTCACGATGCCTGTCAATATACAGGTAAAAGGTGACAAATACATCACTGCGGCTCAATACCGTACGTTTACCCGCCTATCTTGCTATTAAAACGATAATCGCTTCATGAAAGTGTTTAGAAGCCACCGCCACCCCAACCTCGCAACACATTGCGCCCTGACGATAGGCAACTTTGACGGCGTGCACCGTGGCCACCAAGCCATGCTGGCGTTACTTAAAAGCGAAGCGCAGCACCGCGGTATTCCGAGTTGCGCGATGACTTTTGAGCCGCACCCGCGCGATTATTTTGCAGCGCTGGCCAAAAAACCTGAAACCGCACCGCCGCGCATTGCCACCCTGCGCGACAAATTGACCGAACTCAAGCGCTGCGGCATAGACCAATGCATCGTGCTGCCGTTTAACTACGCGCTGGCCAGCCAGGCACCTGAAGCTTTTATTGACGAAGTACTTGTGAAGGGCTTGGGCGCCAAATACATTTTGGTGGGAGATGATTTCAGGTTTGGCGCTAAACGTGCAGGCGGCTACGCCATGCTGGACGCCGCAGGGCAACTGGCGGGTTTTGATGTCGCCCGCATGAACAGCTATGAAGTGCAAAGCACGCGCGTGTCCAGCTCGGCGGTGCGCCAGGCCCTTGGCAGCGGCGACATGGCGCAGGCCGCCAGCTTGCTCGGAAGGCCGTACAGCATTTCAGGCCACGTGGTGCACGGCCGCAAGCTGGGGCGTGACTTGGGGTTTCGCACACTTAACCTGCGCTTTTCGCACTGGAACCCAGCTGCCAGCGGAATATTTGCGGTACGTGTTTTTGGGCTATCCGTCAAACCTTTGACAGGCGTAGCCAACTTGGGCATTCGCCCATCGATTGACGCCAACGACATCAACGGCGGTCGCGTGCTGCTGGAGACCTACTGCCTCGACTGGCCAGCTAGCCTTGGCACTGATGGTGGCTACGGTAAAATCGTGCGCGTGGAACTGCTGAATAAATTGCATGACGAACTGAAGTACGACGGTCTGGATGCGCTTAAAAAAGGCATCGCAAAAGACTGTGCGGACGCACGTGCATTTTTTGCCAACCTGCATAGCGAGACAGCTCGCCAGACCACCCGCGATCGAATTTAGACGATCGGTCAATGCGGGTTCGGCCCGTAACTATTCGTTCCCCCCCATTTTTGACTGCAGATGCTTCTGCAGGCACACCTAGAAGCGATTGCCATGACCGACACCACACAAGACAACGTCAAAACCGATTACCGCAGCACCCTGAACCTGCCCGACACACCCTTCCCCATGCGCGGCGATTTGCCCAAGCGCGAAGCAGGCTGGGTCAAAGACTGGGACGACAAAGGCATTTATAAAAAGCTTCGCCTAGCGCGCGCTGGTGCCGTGAAGTTCGTATTGCACGACGGCCCGCCGTATGCCAACGGCAAAATTCACATCGGCCATGCCGTCAACAAAATCTTGAAAGACATGATCGTTAAAGCGCGTCAGCTCAAAGGGCTGGACGCGATTTACGTGCCGGGCTGGGACTGCCACGGTTTGCCGATTGAAAACGCGATTGAGAAGCTGCACGGCCGCAATCTGTCGCGCGACGAAGTGCAAGCAAAGAGCCGCGCTTTTGCGACCGAGCAAATCGCCGGGCAGCTAGAAGACTTCAAACGCCTGGGCGTGCTCGGCGAATGGGACAACCCCTATCGCACGATGGATTACGCCAATGAGGCGAACGAAATCCGTGCACTCAAACGCATCATGGAGCGCGGCTTTGTGTACCGCGGCTTAAAGCCCGTGTACTGGTGCTTTGACTGCGGCTCGTCGCTGGCCGAATTCGAGATTGAATATGCCGACAAAAAATCGCAAACGTTGGATGTAGGATTTAAATCAGCAGAGCCCGACAAACTGGCAGCAGCTTTTGGCTTGAAGAGCCTTAACAAAGACGCCTTCGCCGTGATCTGGACCACCACCGCCTGGACCATTCCCGCCAACCAGGCGCTGAACCTGAACCCGGAGTTAACCTACGCGCTGGTCAATACCGAACGCGGCATTTTGCTGCTGGCTGAATCGCTGGTTGAAAAGTGCCTGGAGCGCTACCAACTCACCGGCCAGGTCATTGCCACCACACTCGGTAAAAACCTGGCGCTGCTCAATTTCATGCATCCGTTTTACGAAGTGGATGCGGGATACAAGCGCATAAGACCGGTTTTTTTAGCCGACTATGCCACCGCAGACGACGGTACAGGCATCGTGCATTCGTCACCTGCGTATGGCGTAGAGGACTTTAACTCCTGCGTGGCCAACGGCATCGCCACTGACGACATCTTGAACCCCGTACAAGGCAATGGCCGCTATGTAGACGACTTGCCGCTGTTTGGTGGCTTGAACATATGGAAAGCCGCGCCGCTGGTGATCGACAAGCTACGCGCGCATGACCGATTGTTTGCCACCGTCAACATTGAGCACAGCTACCCGCATTGCTGGCGGCATAAAACGCCAGTCATCTATCGCGCTGCAGCGCAGTGGTTTGTGCGCATGGATGAAGGTGAAGGTGTTTTTACCAAAGACAAGGCGACCAAGCCCTTGCGCGAGCTGGCTTTGAATGCGATTGAACAAACTCAGTTCTACCCCGAAAACGGCAAAACTCGGCTAAGGGACATGATTGCAGGCCGGCCCGACTGGTGCATCAGTCGCCAGCGTAACTGGGGCGTGCCGTTGCCGTTTTTCATTCACACCGCTACTGGTGAGCTGCACCCGCGCACGATGGAAATCATGGACTTGGCCGCCAACATGGTCGAGTCCGGTGGTGTTGAAGCCTGGAGCAAAGCCACCGCTGAATCCATTATCGGTAACGATGCCCCTGACTACATCAAAAGTACCGACATTCTTGACGTGTGGTTTGACTCGGGCACCACCCATGACCATGTGCTGAAACACAGCCACGCGGCGCAATCAACCTGGCCGGCAGACTTGTATCTCGAAGGCCATGACCAGCATCGTGGTTGGTTTCATTCGTCTTTGCTAACTTCCTGCGCCATGTACGACCGCGCGCCGTACAAAGGCCTGCTCACGCATGGCTTCACGGTTGACGGCAAGGGCCGCAAAATGAGCAAGAGCGAAGGCAATGTGGTGGTGCCGCAAGAAGTCTCGGGCAAGCTGGGGGCCGAGATCATTCGCCTGTGGTGCGCGTCAACCGACTATTCAGGCGACCTGGGCATTGACGAAAAAATCCTGGCGCGGGTTGTCGACAGCTACCGCCGGATTCGCAACACGCTGCGCTTTTTAATGGCCAACGTCAGCGATTTTGAGCCCGTTAAGCACGCCGTGCCGTTTGACGAGTTGCTGGAGATTGACCGCTACGCCTTGTCTAGAGCCGCGCAACTGCAAGCCGACATCCTGGCGCATTACGAGGTGTATGAATTTCAGCCCGTGGTGTCCAAACTGCAAATTTATTGCAGCGAAGACCTAGGCTCGTTCTACCTCGACATTTTGAAAGACCGGCTGTACACCACCGCTGCCGATTCACACGCCCGCCGCAGCGCGCAAACTGCGCTGCACGCGATTACCCACGCCATGCTGCGCTGGATGGCACCGTTTTTAAGCTTCACGGCTGAAGAGGCATGGACAACGTTTGGCGGGTCTGAATCGATTTTTCTGGAAACGTATGCAGACTTCAAACCGCAAAACGATGCGCTGCTGGCCAAATGGACGCGCATCCGCGAAGTTCGCGATGCCGTCAACAAAGACATTGAAGCGCTGCGTGCTGATGGCAAGGTTGGCTCATCACTGCAAGCAGAAGTCACGCTCGAAGTTACTGCTGACGACTTTGCTTTGCTGAACAGCTTGGGGGCTGACGCAAAATTTGTTTTCATCACCTCTGCTATAAACTTAGTAGCTGGTAGCGCCTATAAAACAAGCGTAAAAGCCAGCTCAAACACCAAATGCGAGCGCTGCTGGCACTATGTGGAAGACGTTGGAAGCAACGCAGCACACCCCACCATTTGCGGCCGCTGCATCAGCAATTTGTGCGGCACGGGCGAAAACAGGACATTTGCGTAATGGCTAAAAGCAACTTTTCTAAAACATCAAGCGCCCTGCTGCCGTGGCTCGGTTTGGCGCTGTTGCTTGTTCTGGCCGACCAGTTCACCAAGGTGTTGATACTGGGCTACTACAAGTTGGGCGACGCTACCTACGTCACCAGCTTTTTTAACGTGGTACGGGTGCACAACAGCGGCGCTGCGTTTTCTTTCCTGGCAAGCGCGGGCGGCTGGCAGCGCTGGTTTTTTACCGGCATTGGCATCGTTGCGGCCATTTTTATTGTGTGGATGCTCAAATCGCACCCGGGTCAAAAGCTGTTTTCGTTTGCACTCAGCTGCATCTTGGGCGGTGCCATTGGTAACGTGATCGACCGCACGCTGCACGGCTACGTTGTTGATTTTTTAGACTTTCATCTGGCTGGCTGGCACTTTCCAGCCTTTAACGTGGCAGACAGCGCGATCACTATCGGCGCGATTTGCCTGATTCTGGATGAGATTTTGAGAGTGCGCCGAAGCCGCTAGGCGCAAAACAGTCGACATGAAGCATCTGCTTAACTTATTGGCGGCCATCGCCTTGCTGGTCTGGGGCACGCACTTGGTGCGCACCGGCATCTTGCGGGTTTTTGGCGCTAATTTACGGCATGTGTTGTCGCGCAGTATCGGCAATCGCTTTGCCGCAGCAGTCTCGGGTATTGGCGTTACTGCATTGGTGCAATCCAGCACCGCTACTGCGCTGATCGTGTCGTCGTTTGTGGGCCAGGGCATTGTCACGTTGCCACTGGCGTTGGCTGTCATGCTGGGCGCTGACATTGGCACCAGCCTGATGGCAGTGGTGTTTTCATTTGATTTGTCATGGTTGTCGCCGCTGTTTATATTTGTTGGCGTGGTGCTGTTTATCTCGCGCGACACGTTTGCTCTTGGCCGTTACGGGCGCATTTTGATTGGGCTCGGCCTGATGCTGCTGGCGCTCAAGCTGGTCACTGACTCTACTGGCGTGCTGACCCAATCACCCACGGTAAAAGTGCTGCTGGCCTCCATCGGCAGCGACTTGTTGCTCGAAATTACCGTGGGCGCGGTGCTAGCGGTAATGACTTATTCAAGCCTGGCTACCGTGCTGCTTACTGCTACGCTGGCAGCGTCTAACGTGATTCAACTCGACGTGGCGCTGGGCTTGGTGCTGGGTGCTAATTTGGGCAGCGGCCTGCTGGCAGTGCTGACCACGGGCCGCTCGGCAATTGAGGTGCGGCAGGTGCCACTTGGCAACTTGTTGTTCAAAGTGCTGGGTGTTTTGATTGCAGCACCGCTGGTGGGCCTGTGGTTGCACCACGTACGGCCCTACTTGGGTGAACCCGCTTCTGTCGTTGTGCTGTATCACCTGGCTTTTAATGTGCTGGTGGGCATCGTATTTATTGGCTGGACGCAGGTGATTGCCCGCTGGGTTGAAAAGCTGTTGCCTAAACCGGTCAGGTCGGCTGCACATGGCAGACCGCAGCACCTGGACGCATCCGCATTGGCTACGCCGTCGCTGGCTATTTCTTGCGCGGCGCGGGAAGCCATGCACCAGGCTGATGTGGTCGAAACCATGCTGCGCGGCTTGCTCGAAGTGATTAAAAAAGACGATTTGAAGCTGGCTGAAGAGCTACGCAAACTCGACGACACCGTGGATGCGCTGTACTCGTCCATCAAGTATTACCTGACCAAAATATCGAGAGAGGCGCTGGCCGAAGACGAAGCCCGCCGCTGGACAGACATCATCAGTTTTGTCATCAACATGGAGCAGATTGGCGACATCATTGAGCGCGTGCTGATTGACGTGGAGGACAAAAAAATAAAACCGGGCCGCAATTTTTCAGAAGCCGGCATGCAAGAAATTACCGAGCTGCATGAAAGACTGATAGACAACCTGCGCTTGGGCATGAGCGTATTTTTAAACGGCAACGTGCGTGATGCCCAAAAGCTGCTGGAAGAAAAAGCCCGCTTCAGAGACTTGGAGCGCGCCTACGCCACCACCCATTTAAGCCGTTTGAGCGCCAACACCGTGCAAAGTTTAGAGACCAGTTCGCTGCACATTGATTTGATCAGCGAGCTCAAACGCATCAACTCGCATATTTGCTCAATTGCGTACCCCATTCTTGATTCTGCCGGGGCGCTGGCACCGAACCGGTTGAGGCAGTCAGCGCTGGTCGATTAGGTTTAAAACCGAAGCGAATATCAACGCTGCCTCCAGCGTAAATTCGCCGCGCTGCATGGCGGCCAGTAACTGCGCCTTGTCCATCAATACGAACTGCGCCACCTCACCGTCTTGATTGTTGGGCGTTAAGCCATCGGGCACAAAAGCAACGTACCACTCAATAAATTCCTGCATGTAGCCTGCTACGCCGTCGCTTGACGGGCGGCAGTTGCTTTGGCGGCCACCATAGCGAAGGTTTTGCAGGTCAGCGATGTGCAGCCCTGCTTCCTCCCAAGTCTCACGCGCCAAAGCGGTTTCAACCGTGTCGCCCGCGCTAACCATGCCGCCCATCAGCGTGTCCCACTTGCCGGGATCGTTCGGCTTATTCAGCGCGCGCTGCTGTACCCAAAATCGGCCATCGGTTGTTTGACCGACCAGATGCACCGCCAGCGTGGCGATGCCCAATTGCCGAACAACGCCGCGCTCTATGGTGCCGATTTGTGTGCCCGACGCATCACGCACATCGAGTTGCTCGTCTCGCCACGCACCTGCCATACGCAGGTAGCGCAACACACCCGCTACCTCATTAAAACTGGCGGTTACGTCGGCGTTAATGTCAGCTAAATGCCAGCCCGAATGCTCTTTTTTTAATAGCTGCTCGCGCCCGTATTTATTGACTAAATTGGCTAATTTATCCATAAAAACGGGCTCTACAGAGCCTATTTGCATGTTTTGCGCATACATCGGCACCCGGGGCCTGGCTGGTGGCTGATTCGCCTCAGCCTGAATTTTTTGCAACCAGTCACTCATTGACACTACAGCGTCAAAATTGTGCAGCCGGTGGTTGTGCGAGCTTCCAGCGCGCGGTGGGCGTTTGCCACGTCTGCCAATGCAAAAGTCTGGTCGATGGGGATGTTGATTTTGCCGCTGGCCACCATGGCAAACAAATCGTCGGCCATCGCCTGCGTTGCCTCACGGGTAGCAATGTGCGTGAACAGCGTGGGGCGCGACACATACAGCGAGCCCTTGGCGGCCAGCATGCCAATGTCCAGCGGTTTGACTTTGCCAGACGCATTACCGAAATTGGCCAGCAGGCCAAACGGGCTTAAGCAATCAAGCGATTTTAAAAAAGTGTCTTTTCCCACCGAGTCATACACCACGCTCACACCTTTGCCGCCGGTAATTTCTTTAACTCGCTCTACAAAGTCTTCGGTTGAATAATTGATGGTGTACGCCGCTCCGTTGGCTTTGGCCAGAGAGCATTTGGCGTTAGAGCCTGCGGTGCCAATTAACTGCAAGCCCAGCTCCCTTGCCCACTGGCAGGCAATTAGCCCCACACCGCCAGCCGCAGCGTGAAACAGCACAAAGTCACCTGCCTTCAAACCCGACTGCGGCAGCGTTTTGCGCAGCAAGTATTGCGTCGTCAACCCTTTAAGCATCATGGCCGCGCCGGTTTCAAAACTGATGGCGTCGGGCAACTTGCACACGCACTTGGCAGGCATTACCCGCAGCTCGCAGTAGCTGCCCGGCGGCTGGCTGGCGTAGGCTGCGCGGTCGCCTACTTCCAAGTGCGTGACCCCTTCGCCCACAGCTTCAATCACTCCTGACGCCTCCATACCCAGGCTAAGCGGCATGGCCAGTTCATACACGCCAGCACGCTGGTAAATGTCAATGTAGTTCAGGCCAACTGCTTTTTGGCGAATGCGGATTTCGCCCGGGCCAGGCTCGCCGACTTGAACATCAACCAGATGCATTTCTTCAGGCCCGCCGTGCTGGTTGATGCGAACGGCTTTGGAGGTTTGTGGCGTCATTTCATGTACTTTTAAGTAGTTTTTAGTGATTAAATCAGTTCATAGCCCAATAAATACGGGCGCGAGCAGCTACAAATTAAATAGCGGCAAAAAATAGCAAGCAGCAAATAAAACGGCCATGCATTCAAGCGGCAGCCATCCTGACGAGTCGTGCAGACTCTTCATCCCGCGCATCGTCAATCTCTCGCATGATCGCACGCAGATCAACTGCCGCCGATTTTTGCTCGAAACGTCCGGTCAATGCGGTGTCAGGGTGCAGCAGTCCGCGCTGGTACAAGTCCCACATTTCTGCGCCGAACTGGGTGGTGAGTAACTCGGGGGCAAACTGTCCAAAAAAGTTGCGCAGATTGGCCACATCGCGCAGCAGCATGCGGGCAGCGTGGTTGTTGCCCGCAGCGTCTATGGCCTGCGGCAAATCGATGATGACTGGCACAGCCGCCCCACCCACATCGGCCAGCAAAATATTGAACTCAGACAAGTCGCCATGCACCACACCGGCACACAGCATGCGAATCACGTCGCCAATCAGCGCGGCATGATGTGCAAGCGCGTCTGGCTTTGAAAACGCGACGTCGTTCAGGCGCGGCGCGGCGTCGCCGTTGGCGTCAACCACCAGTTCCATCAGCAACACGCCATCGCAAAAGTTATGCGGCTGCGGCACGCGCACACCTGCTGCCGCCAGGCGGTACAGGGCGTCGACCTCGGCGCTTTGCCAGGCGGCCTCTTGTGATTCACGACCAAACTTGCTGCCCTTGGCCATGGCTCTGGCCTGGCGCGAGTTTTTAACCTTGCGGTTTTCGGTGTAGTCCACCGCTTGCCTGAAGCTGCGGGCGTTCGCTTCTTTGTAGACCTTGGCGCAAAACGTGTGCTCGCCGAGCCGAACCACGTACACCTGCGCTTCTTTGCCGCTCATTAACTGGCGCGAAACGCTGTCAATCAGCCCCTCTTCTATCAGGCTTTGCAGGCGCGG
>JANMWH010000267.1:0-5459 GCA_031393945.1 Polaromonas sp.
ACTTCAGCCAGCCCCGTTTTCTGAAGTACCACATCGGCACGACGGCGCTGGCGGCCATCAGCACCAGTGCATACGGGTAGCCCAGCGCCCAGTCGAGTTCGGGCATTAATTTGAAGTTCATTCCATAAACGCTGGCAATCAGCGTGGGCGGCAAAAGCGCTACGCTGGCCACTGAAAATATCTTGATGATTTTGTTCTGATTGATGTTGATGAAACCGACTGTGGCGTCCATCAAAAAGTTGATTTTGTCGAACAAAAAGGCCGTGTGCGAGTCCAGCGAATCAATGTCACGCAAAATTTGCCGGGCTTCTTCAAACTGCTCGCTTGACAGCATTTTGCTTCGCATCATGAAGCTGACTGCGCGGCGCGTGTCCATCATGTTGCGGCGAATCCGGCCGTTCAAGTCTTCGTGCCGCGCAATTGCGCCCAGCACTTCGCCCGCCAGCACGTCGGTTACGTCACCCGAAAGCACCTTGGCGCTGACTTTTTCGAGCTCGACATAAATGCCTTCCAGTGTGTCAGCTGAATATTCGGCGTCTGCATCAAACAATTTAAGCAGCACCTCTTTGGCGTCTTCAATCAGCCCAGGCGCGCGGCGGGCGCGCATCCTCAAAAGCCGAAACACCGGCACGTCGTCATCGTGAATTGAAAACAGCACGCCCTTGCTTTTCAGGTCGTCGTTGACCTGGTTCAATATAAAAGCGACCCGCACTGTGCGGGGGCCGTGGTCGTCGGCGACTAAAAAGTCAGACCGGATATGCAGCTCGCCGTTGTCTTCCTCGTAAAAGCGAGCCGATTCCTCGATGTCTTCATCCATCGCGTCTTCGGGAATTGACAAGCCGTAGTACTGCTTGATCCAGCGTTTTTCTTCGAGCGTAGGCGATTCAAGGTCAACCCAGATCGGCTGAAACTTGGATAATTCTTCGAGCGACTCGATTTCTTCTTGAAAGAGCCGCCCGTTGGCGAGCGTAAAAATATTAAGCATGACTGACTGCCAGTGGTTTCAAGGCGCTGCTTGGTAAGCGGCTACCCCGATAAAAAGGAAATGTTGGTGAGGGTGCTATTGCCTGCAACACCCTAAGCGACGTCATTCGTCAGTCTGCGGCGTTGAAAGCTAGCTAAAAGTCGACATTTTTATGCCAGTTTTCAAGGATTTCTCCGTTGTGAAGATTCGCCGATTATGGCATTGGGCAAGGCCCGCATAAAAGCTGCTTGCCCACCCGCCTGCGCCACGCCAAGCGGGCCCGTCAGGCGATTGCCGCGTAATGGGTTACCCAAGGTGCGTGGCTCCCACGCCACGGCACCGGATTGGCCGCGCAATTGCACCCCGTTGCAATTTATGCTGCGCTGCAAGATTGCTTAAATGTGGATTCGGGCGCATAGTGAAGTTGAAAGTGTTGTTTCCGTCGCCATCCGTTGCAAGTCAGTGGCATTGGGTCAAGCTGGCAGCAGATGGTTTTTTTAAAACCCGTTCCTTACCCTTATCCGGTACACAACCAAGGAGTCTTTTTATGAATCTGACGATCAGCGGCCATCATCTTGAGGTAACCCCCGCTCTGCGTGGTTACGTGACGAGCAAGCTCGACAGAATTAACCGCCACTTTGACCAAGTGGTTGACGTCAAAGTACTGCTGACGATAGACAACATGAAAGAAAAAGATGGCCGCCAGCGAGCCGAGTGCAACGTACACGTGAAAGGCCGAGACATTTACGCCGAAAGTTCACACGCCGACCTGTACGCGGCGGTTGACGAGCTCACTGACAAGCTCGACCGGCAAGTCGTGCGGCACAAAACCAAAACCCAAGACCACCACCATGCTGCTGCCAAGCGCAACTTTGAGTTGAATTCGTAACAGCTGGCCTGCACGCAGACGCAACGGGCCGCCACTTAGTTGGCGGCTTTTTTACGCCCGGCTGGCGTTGCGCTGGTGTTGTAGCCGCTCAAAGTGCATAATTTAACGACCCCTTAAAAAGCGCTATGAACCGTTTATCGCAAATACTGCCCCCGACCCAAGTGCTGGTCAGCGTTGACGCCACCAGCAAAAAGCGTGCTTTTGAAGCCGCAGGCCTCTTGTTTGAAAATCAGCAGGGGTTAAACCGTGCGCTGATCACCGACAGTTTGTTTGCGCGCGAGCGATTAGGCTCAACCGGCTTGGGCCACGGCGTGGCCATTCCGCATGGGCGGATTAAAGGCCTGAAAGCGCCGATGGCGGCGGTGTTTCAGCTGGCCGCGCCAATTGGGTTTGACGCGCCCGACGAGCAAGCCGTGGCGCTGCTTATCTTTTTGCTGGTGCCAGAAGCCGCCACGCAAAAACACCTCGAAATTTTGTCGGAAATTGCCGAGCTGCTGGGCGACAGCGAACTGCGTGAGCGGCTCAAATCGTCAACTGACGCCGAGCAACTGCATTTGCTGATTGCGTCGTGGCGCTCGGCTCAGGCGGTCAGCTCTTGAGTTTGTCAGGCATGTCGATGCGGCACTGCGCATGAGGCCAGTTGCATGAAACCGACCGCCATCAGTGCTGATGTGCTGTTTGAAGACCACCGCGCCAGCCTGAAATGGGAATGGATTTCTGGCTTGGGTGCGTCTGAGCGGCGCTTTGATGAAGTCGCGGTTCGGGCAGCGCGCTCGGGCGCAGATTTGGTCGGCTACCTCAACTACATTCACCCGTACCGGGTTCAAATTTTGGGCGAACGCGAAGTCGCTTATTTGATTAAAGACGGCCTTGAAGCCTGCGCCAGGCGGGTGTCAAGAATGATCAAGCTCGAGCCCCCGGTGCTGGTGGTAGCCGACGGGAAAACCGCGCCAGACACCCTGTTGTCGATGTGCGAGCGCGCGCAACTGCCGATGTTTTCCACACCGGAATCAGCAGCATTTGTGATTGACGTGCTGCGCGCTTATTTGTCCAAGCACTTTGCCGACCGTTTGTCGATGCACGGCGTTTTCATGGACATCTTGGGTTTGGGTGTAATGATTACCGGCGAGTCGGGCTTGGGCAAAAGCGAGTTGGGTCTGGAGCTGATTTCACGCGGTCACGGCTTGGTGGCCGACGATGCGGTCGACCTGTACCGGATTAACCAAACTACGCTCGAAGGGCGCTGCCCTGAGTTGCTGCGCAATTTGCTGGAGGTACGCGGCATTGGCCTGCTAGACGTCAAAGCGATTTTTGGCGAGACCGCCGTGCGGCGCAAAATGCGCTTGAAAATGATCGTGCATTTGGTGCGCCGCGAAACACTGGAGCGCGAATACGAGCGAATTCCGTACGAGCCGCTGAACCAGGAAGTGCTGGGTATTCCGGTGCGCAAGGTCATTATTCAAGTCGAGGCGGGCCGCAACATCGCCGTGCTGGTCGAAGCCGCTGTGCGCAATGCTATTTTGCAGCTGCGCGGCATCAATACCTACGAAGAGTTTGTTGAGCGCCACCGGAAGGCCATGGCGCAAGACGAGGCCAACTAGACGCCAATATTGCTATTTATTAAGTAGCTGCTCGCACCCGTATTAATTGGGCTACAGCTCGATTTGTATCTGAATTGAGGCCTTTTCAGGTCATTTTGATCGTCATTGGCGTTATCGACATTTAACGCGCAGGTGCTGCCTGCCGATTCGGGCACTTGGGTTTGGTGCAATTGGCGTAAATCGACAGCGAATGGTCAGTGATGGTGAACCCCTTGATGGTGGCCACCGCGTGCTGGCGCTTTTCAATTTCGGCGTCGTAAAACTCTTCGACTTTGCCGCAGTCAAGGCACACCAGGTGGTCATGGTGCTGGCCCTCATTTAGCTCGTATACCGCTTTGCCAGATTCAAAATTACTGCGGTTGAGTAGCCCCGCTTGCTCAAACTGCGTCAACACGCGGTAAACCGTGGCCAGGCCCACGTCCGACCGGTCGTCTAGCAGCACCCGGAAAACATCTTCTGCCGTCATGTGGCGCTGTTTGCCAGTTTGAAAAATTTCCAGAATTTTCAGGCGCGGCAGCGTTGCTTTCAGGCCGGTGCTCTTGAGTTCGCTAATGTTGCTCATGACGTGGTTCCGTAAAAGGGTTCCGTGAAGGATTCCATAATCACCAGCTCGCCTGAGCGGCCAGCCGTTTTGCATTTTGCCGGGAGTCATCAGGCGACGCCTACCCCTGCCGCTACAATGAATCATCATATCTCTACCCCATACTATGCTTGAAAAATATCGTGACAGCGTAGGGTCAGCGCTCTTGGCCTGCGCCGCTTTGGTGGCCGTCAGCACGCTGGGCGCTTGCGCTGGCACCAGCGGTGGCTCAACCAACCCGGTGAACTGGATCACGCCTTACAAAATCGACGTGATTCAGGGCAACTTTGTGTCCAAAGAGCAGGTTGAAGCACTTAAAGCTGGCATGACGCGGGGCCAGGTCAAAGATGTTCTGGGCACGCCCTTGCTGGCCAGCTTGTTTCATGCTGATCGCTGGGACTATGTGTTTACGCTCAAGCGCCAAGGCGTAGAGCCGCAGTCGTACAAATACACGACGTACTTCAAGGGCGACGTGTTGGAACGCTTTGAGGGCGACGCCATGCCGACTGAGCAAGAGTTTATTTTGGCGTTGGCCAGCGCCCGCTCGCCCCGAAAAGTGCCGGTGCTTGAAGCAACGCCAGAGCAGCTCAAAGCGGCTGAAAAGCCAGCCCCAGCAGAGGCGCCTGCGGCTGCCGCGCCGCTACCAGCCGCGCCCGCCGCCGCTGTGAATTACCCGCCGCTTGAAAACCCCTCGCGGTGAGCGGTGCAGTCATGGCTAGCGCAGCAGACACCAAGCAATCACCCACCCACGCAGCTATCGCCGTAGCGGTAGCAGGCGCGAGCGGCCGCATGGGACACATGCTGATCGACGCCATCGCGCAAAGCGGCGATTGCCAGCTTAGCGGTGCAATTGACATCGCGGGCAGCCCCGCAGTGGGGCAAGACGCGGCGGCTTTCGCCGGGCGAATCAGCGGAGTTGTTATTCAGGCTGACGTCGCTCTAGGGTTGAAGGCCAGCCAGGTGCTGATCGACTTCACCCGCCCCGAAGGCACGATGGCGCACTTGGCAGTGTGCCGAAAGCTCGGCGTCAACATGGTGATTGGCACAACAGGTTTTACTGAGGCGCAAAAAGCCGAAATTGCCCGCGCCGCTGAAAAAATCGCCATCGTGATGGCACCGAATATGAGCGTTGGTGTTAACGTCACTTTGAAGCTGCTTGAGCTTGCGGCCAAAGCGTTAAACACAGGCTACGACATTGAAATCGTCGAAGCGCATCATCGCCACAAAGTGGATGCGCCGTCTGGCACAGCGTTGAAAATGGGCGAGGTGATTGCCAGCGCACTGGGTCGTGAGTTAAAAGACTGCGCCGTGTATGCGCGCGAGGGCCACACCGGCGCGCGAAACCCGTCGACCATCGGCTTTGCGGCCGTGCGCGGCGGCGACGTGGTGGGCGACCACACCGTGATGTTTTTGGGCGACGGTGAG
>JANMWH010000277.1:0-12244 GCA_031393945.1 Polaromonas sp.
TATTCAACAACGATTTTGCGATCAGCAATGATTTTCTTCCACTTGGTATTGTCTGCTTTAACCATGCTGGCAAACGCTTGCGGCGTGCCGCCAGTGGGCTCGGCGCCCAAGCGGGCGAAACGCTCTTTGACGTCTGCATCAGCCAGCGCCGCGTTGACTGCCTGGTTGACTTTGGCAGTCAAGTCAGCGGGCAGTGCTTTCGGGCCGTACAGGCCAAACCAGGTAACTGATTCAAACCCCGGCAACACCTCAGACACCGCAGGCAAATCGGGCGCCAGCGCGGTGCGCTTCAGACTGGTGACGGCTAACGCCCGCAGTTTGCCGTCTTTGACATGCGGCATACCCGTCACAAATGAGTCAAACATGACATCAACCTTGCCGCTGACCAAATCAGGAATCGCCAGCGCAGTGCCGCGGTAGGGAATGTGCAAAATAAAAGTGTCTGACTGGGCTTTGAAATACTCGGTGGTCAGGTGCACGATGGTGCCGTTGCCGCTAGACGCGTAGTTCAGCTTGCCTGGGCTTTTGCGTGCGTAGTCGATCAATTCGCGCATGGTTTTAACTGGCAGCGTGTTGGGCACCACCACCACATTGGGCGAGCTGGCAACGTAGGCAATCGGCGTGAAATCTGTTTGCGCGTTGTACGGAATTTTCGGGTTGACTGCTGGGCCAATGCTGTGCGTGCTGCTGGTGGCCAGCAGCAGGGTGTAGCCGTCTGGTGCAGATTTTGAAGCCGCATCGGCACCAATCGTGCCGCCCGCGCCGGGCCGGTTTTCAACCACCACGGTTTGGCCGATTTTTTCACCCAGCTTTTGCGACAACGCTCTTGCCAAAATATCGGTGGCACCGCCCGCCGGAAAAGGAACGATGAGGCGAATCGGTTTGGCCGGATACGTTTGCGCAAGGCCAACGGCGGGTGCAAACGCGCAGCTGATTGACGCTGCCAAAACTAAAAGACGTCGTTTCATGGTGCTCCCCCTGGTTAAATATTCAAGCCGCAAAATGCATTGTGTCTCAGCAAAAATCACGCCACGCTCGACAAATTCCCCACCCAATAAAAAAGCACCCGAAGGTGCTTTTTAACGACGGCCGCTGTAGGTCATTCTTCAACAAAAGCTTCTTCTCGCTTGTTTTTAACCGCCGGGAGCAGCACGATGATCAGCATCAGCAAACCCGCCGCCAACAAACCCGCTGACAGCGGACGCGTGACAAACACCGACCAGTCGCCGCGGGACAGCAGCAGCGCGCGGCGCAGGTTTTCTTCCATCATGGGGCCCAAAATAAAACCGAGCAACAGCGGCGCGGGCTCGCAGCCCAGTTTGACGAACAAATAGCCAATGACCCCGAACGCACCGACTGTCCAGATATCAAAACTGTTGTTGTTGGTCGAGTACACGCCAATCGCGCAGAACAGCACAATTGACGGAAACAAATAGCGGTATGGCACGGTCAGCAGCTTGATCCACATGCCAATCAGCGGCAGGTTCAAAATAATCAGCATGGCGTTGCCAATCCACATCGACGCAATCAGCCCCCAAAATAATTCGGGGTTGCTGGTCATCACCTGGGGGCCGGGCTGAATGTTGTGAATAGTCATGGCGCCGACCATCAACGCCATCACGGCGTTTGGTGGAATGCCCAACGTAAGCAGCGGAATGAAAGACGTTTGCGCGCCCGCATTGTTGGCTGACTCAGGGGCAGCAACGCCGCGGATGTTGCCTTGACCAAAAGGCACTTCGCCCGGCTTCATCTTGATTTTCTTTTCTAGTGCGTAAGCCGCAAAAGCCGCTAAAAGCGCGCCGCCACCCGGCAAAATGCCAAGCGCGGATCCTAAAAATGTGCCGCGCAAAACCGCTGGCGCCATATCTTTGAAGTCTTGCTTGGTGGGGAACAGGCCTGTCACCTTCGCCGTGAAAACCTCGCGGTCGTCCTCGGGCTGAGCCAAGTTGCTGATGATCTCGCCATAGCCGAACACACCCATCGCAATCACCACAAAGCCGATACCGTCGGTCAGCTCAGGAATGTCAAAGCTAAAGCGAGCAACGCCTGAATTAACGTCGGTACCCACCAAGCCAAGCAGCAGCCCAAGAACAATCATGGCAACCGCTTTGAGCAGTGAGCCGGAAGCCAGCACCACCGCGCCAATCAGGCCCAACACCATTAATGCGAAGTACTCCGCTGGGCCAAATTTAAAGGCCAGCTCGGTCAAAGGCGGCGCAAATGCGGCCAGTATTAAAGTGCCTACGCAACCCGCAAAAAACGACCCCAGGCCAGCAGCCGCCAGAGCGGGCCCCGCTCGGCCTTTTCGAGCCATTTGATAGCCGTCAATACAGGTCACCACAGAAGACGACTCACCCGGTAAGTTCACCAAGATGGCAGTGGTTGAGCCGCCATATTGCGCGCCATAGTAAATACCTGCCAGCATGATCAAGGCCGACACTGGCGGCAGCGCATAAGTGGCAGGCAACAGCATGGCAATCGTGGCTACTGGCCCAATGCCGGGCAACACCCCAATCAGCGTGCCGAGCAGACAGCCGACAAATGCGTACAGCAAGTTAATCGGTGTAAAGGCAACCCCAAAGCCTAGTGACAGATTAGCAATCAGATCCATTATTTGTCCTGGTTTTTGTTATTTAAAAGGCTTCAGCGAGTCAATAAAGCCGGCCAGACCGGGAACTGTAATTTGAGCACCATCACAAAGGCAACGTAGCTCCCAACAGCCAACACAGTTGCCAATATGAACGTGTTTTTGACCTTCCATCCAGGCTCAGCCATGCTGGAGATAAACGTCAGCGCGTAAATTCCCACAATCATGCCCATGGCAGGCAGCTTAAAAGCAGGCAGCCCGGCCAGCAACACACCAAAGGCCAGGTTGGCCAAAATAATGAACACCAAAGGCTTCCAGGCCCATTTGCCAATCTTGTCGCCGCCAACAGTTTCAACCACCAGCGACTTGAATGTAATGGCTGCACCCAGCACCGCCATCAGCACGCCCAGCATCAACGGAAAATACCCTGGGCCCATGCGTGCACCGCTGCCCACGTTGTAGGTAGTGGCGCCCCAAGCGAATGCCACGCCTACCGCCATAAACATCAGGCCTGAGAAAAAGTCTTTTTGACTTTTGATATTCACAATGAATCCCTTTCGCTATATTCGATAACTAATTATGCATAAATTTATGCTGCCAGAAATTGCCGTTTTCACCTAGTCAGCACCAGTAAAACCAATGATTCCAGGCCGTTATGACATGGGCGGCGTTGATGCCAAAATTTCATCAATTGTCGTCACACCTTCGGCTACTTTGAGCACGCCGCCCAAGCGCAGCGGCCGCATGCCGTCCAGCACCGCTTGCTTTCGCAATGCGTCAATGCTCGGCTCTTTGGTAACTTTGTCTTTGAAGCCTTCGGTCACGGTCAGCAGCTCGTACAAACCCATGCGGCCTCTAAAACCAGTTAGGCGGCAATCCACACAGCCGACGGCCTTGTACGGCCGGTAGCCGCCGTTGATTTGCCAAGGCGACACCAGCTCGCTCAGCGTTTCGCGCGCCATGTCGTCGTCTTTTTCGCGGCAGTTGGTGCACAGCGTGCGCACCAGGCGCTGCGCCAACACGCCGAGCAACGTGGCGTTAATCAAGTAGGCAGGTATGCCGAGTTCCATCAAACGAGACACCGCCGACGGCGCATCATTGGTGTGCAGCGTGCTAAAAACCAAATGCCCGGTGAGCGCTGCCTGCACGGCCATTTCAGCGGTTTGCAAATCGCGAATTTCTCCCACCATGATGATGTCGGGGTCTTGGCGCATCAACGACCGCAGGCCTTCCGGAAAGTCAAAATCGAGGTGCGGCTGAACCTGCGTTTGATTAAACGAAGGCTCAATCATCTCGATTGGGTCTTCAACTGTGCTGACATTCACTGCCTCAGTCGCCAGGCGTTTGAGCGTTGAATACAGCGTTGTGGTTTTACCTGAGCCAGTAGGGCCAGTCACCAAAATGATGCCATGCGGGCGCTTGACCAGTTGCTGCCAGCGCTCGGCATCGTGGTCAGCAAAGCCCAGCGCGTCAAGGTCTTTAGCGGTGGAGTCGGGGTCAAAAATACGCATGACCATTTTTTCGCCAAACGCAGTGGGCAGCGTTGACAGGCGCATTTCGACTTCATCACCGCGCGGATTACGGGTTTTAATGCGGCCATCTTGCGGACGACGTTTTTCAATGACGTCCATGCGGCCCAGCAATTTGATCCGCGCTGTCATGGCGTTGTGCACGCCCATCGGCATTTGGTAGACCAGGTGCAGCATGCCGTCGATGCGAAAGCGAATCACGCCCTGCTCCCGCCGCGGCTCCAGGTGAATGTCACTCGCCCGCTGGTCAAACGCGTATTGCCAGAGCCAGTCCACCACCTGCACCACACCCTGATCATTGGCGTCAAGTTGTTTGCTGGTTTTATTGAGCTCCACAAGCTGCTCAAAACTGGCAGCGCCCGCGTTGCCGCCGGACTTGAGCGCAGCCTTAACTGACTTGGCTAGCGAGAAAAACTCGGCCGTGTACTTTGAAATATCCAGTGGATTGGACACCACCAAGCGCACGCGACGTTTAGAGTGGCGCTCCACTTCACTGACCCAGTCTGTCAAAAATGGCTCGGACGTGGCCACCACGACTTCAGCCGGAGTGACTTGCACCGGCAGCACTTTATGCCGCTCTGCATAAACCGCAGACATGCTGTCTGCGACTTTGCCCACGTCTACCTTTAATGGGTCAATGCGCAGGTAGTTCAGGTTGGCTCTGCCCGCAAGCCATTGCGCCATGGTGTCAATGTCCAGCGGCTTGCCGTCGGCCATGCGGGTCATGCTAACGCTGGCCAAACGTACCAAGGGAGCTTGCGAGCTTTGCACCTGCGAGCACCGCGCAATGGTGCGCGCCGCTTCTGCCGGGCTGATGATGCCGTCTTCACTCAGCCACTCGACCAATATGCGCCAGTTCAACGGTCCCACATGAAGCGCTTTTGGGGCAGTCTTGCGCAGGGACGTTTGGGGCGACATAAAGATGAATTAGTGGGGCAAATTTGAAGGCGGGCTACAGGCAAATTGACTTACGCACTGTAACTTATTCCAACTCAAGCCACGGGCTTGAATAAACGCAGCCACTTCTTGGCCGGCAAGCCCCAGCGTGAGGTGATTTCATCGGCGCGCAGCAGCAGCGCTGCACGCTCGGGTCGGGTTGGCTCGCGCTGCGCCAGCACCACCGTGTTGCCTTCGCGGGTGGGCGTAAAAGCCCACAGCCCTTGCGGGCCAAACACGTCTGCAATTTTGGCTAGCGACTGCGCGTAACTTGAATTGCGGCCAAAAAGATTAACCGTCATCACGCCGTTTTCAGCCAACAGTTCATAGCAGTCTTGATAAAACGCGGCACTGTCGAGCACCGGCGCAGCGGCTTCGTGGTCGTACAAGTCGACGTGCAACAAGTCAACCGCACCCTGGTGCACAGGCTTTTTAATCTCAAGCGCCGCGTCGGCCTCAATCACAATGAGCCGCAGGTCGTCTTTCGGCAACTTGAACCACACCCTGCACGCGGTGATCACCTGCGCGTTGATTTCGATGGCGGTGGTCTTCATGCGCAGCTTTTTGTAGCAGAACTTGGTCAGCGCGCCCGAGCCCAAGCCCAACTGCATGGCATGCAGCTTGGGCACAGCGCGGGCGTCAACAAACAGCAGCCCTGCCATCATGCGCTGAACATATTCAAGTTCAATTTGGTAGGGCTGGTCAATCAACATTGAGCCCTGCACCCAGTCGGTGCCTAAATGAAGATAGCGAACGTCACCAAAATCTGAAAAATTAACCTCTGGCAAAGGTGCTGGGGCGGTAAGGACTTTTTTAGTGGCGATTTTGGTCATGCGTTAGGGTATTGATTTGCAGTTTTCAAAGCTGTATTTACTATTATTTCAGGAGCTGCTCGCGCCCGTATTTATTGGGCTATGGCACTAAAACACTCTCAATTTAATAAAAAACCTAGCTTTGGCAACGCTTTAAGGGCATTGTGCCGCGTGGCGATGGCCAACTCTGCAGCACTGATGCCGCGAAGCATTGCCACTTGCTGCGCAATGCGGGGCAGCTCGGCAGGCTCGTTTCTGCCCTGCGGCTGATGCGCCCCACGCTCAGCGGCGGTTTTGTAAACCCACTGCGGCGGAATATCAGGCGAATCGGTTTCCATCACCAAACCAGTCAACGGTAGCGTGGCCGCCAGTTGCCTGATTTGCAAGGCAGCCTCAAACGTAACCGTGCCGCCAAAGCCAAGCTTTAACCCCAACTTTAAAAACTCATTTGCCTGCTGGGCGCTGCCATTAAAAGCGTGGGCAATACCGAGCCAGCCGCCAGGCGGCTGTAGTTGCCGCAAATGTTTGAGCAACTTATCAGCAGATCGGCGAACATGCAAAATCACTGGCAGGCCATGCTTGCGAGCCATCACCAATTGATGCCTGTAGAAGGACTCCTGCTTTTCCCGCAATGGGCTTTGCGTTAGCTCGGGCACAAAATAGTCCAGTCCAATTTCGCCCACCGCCACCAAGCGGGGGTCGGCTCGGCGCAAGGTCAATTCGGCGTCCAATGCCGCCAAATCCGATTCCTGCGCATTGCCCACGCACAACGGGTGAATACCCAGCGCGTAGCTGTAGCCGTATTCGTGCGCCAGCAAGCGAGTCAGCCCAAAGTTACCCACCGCCACTGAAGGCACAACACAATGCACCACCCCGGCAGCGGCAGCACGCGCCACCACCTCAGCAATGTCGATGGCGAACTCGGCTGCATCCAGGTGGCAGTGGGTGTCTATCCAGGTAGTCATATCAGGAGAAGTTAACAAGCTGGTTTTTTTAATACCGAAAATTTCAGGACAGATATTGACACACCTATTCGCCCCAACTCTGGCGTACACCCGATGCAAAAAACCTGAATTCATGATAGGGTTACTTTTACTTTGCCACTTTTGTAACTTACACAGGATTGCGTATGCGTCGGCCTGCCCTGTACAGCTCCCCTGTCAAAAGACCCGCTTCGGCAGCAACGCCAAACCTTCCGGACCCAGGGCAGTTGGCTATCGGCCGTATTAGCCGTATGGGACAGTTTCGGCAGGCGTTTTCGCGCGGCAACCCAAGTCGAACTATTTACCTGCTGTGGTCTGCCATTGGGGTATTAGCGCTTTTATTGGCTGTGACCTTGTCGCTGTCAGTTCAGCCCAGCGAGCGAAAACTTACGCAAGAAATGATCAATGCGGCAGTACTCAAAACACTGGAAACCACCGATTTGCCGTCGCCAGCGGCCAGGGCTTACGCTTTGATCAGCCCATCAGTGGTGCGGGTTGTAGGAATGACCAAAAACAAGGCCGGTGACGAAGAAGAGCAAAGCGTGGGCACCGGCGTGGTCATTGTTGACAAAGGCATCATTCTGACCAACCTGCACGTGGTGCAAAACGCGCAAACCATTCACATCACCTTTGCAGACGGCATGACCAGCACTGCGTCCATCACGGGCGCGCAACCCGAAAACGATCTGGCAGTGCTGCAGGCACACAAAATTCCCGACGACCTGACTGCCGCCACGATGCGTTCAACCGCAGAGCTGCTGCCCGGTGACCAGGTGATGGCAGTGGGGTATCCGTTCGGCATTGGCCCGTCAGCCTCAAGTGGCGTGATTTCAGGCTTGGGGCGAACTTTTCGCTCACCCGAGGGTCGCCAGGAAATGCGCAACCTGATTCAATTTGACGCGGCTGCCAATCCGGGTAACTCGGGCGGGCCCTTGGTCACCATGGACGGGCAGGTAGTCGGAATCGTCACCGCGATTTACAACCCCAATCAGCAGAGGACTTTTGTGGGTATTGGCTTTGCTGTTCCCATTGAAAACGCCGCATCGGCTGCCGGCATGCCACCTTTTTAAATTTTGCGGGACAGACCAATCGACCTGCGAAGCAGCCGATTGCTCTGTCCTCAAACTGATCAACTCTCCCGAATTTGAACCCGAATTAAAAGGCTAAAACCATGCAGGAAAACCAGAACACCTCCCAACTCATGGAACAAATCCTCTACGAGGTCAAACGCATCGTCGTCGGGCAAGACAAGTTTTTAGAGCGCGTGATGGTGGCCATTCTTGCGCAAGGGCACTTGCTGGTTGAAGGCGTTCCTGGCTTGGCCAAAACACTCACTGTTAAAACCCTGGCCAACACCATTACTGGCGATTTCAAACGCATCCAGTTCACGCCCGACCTGGTGCCCGCAGATTTAATTGGCACGCGCGTTTACAACCAAAAAACAGGCGAGTTCAGCACATCACTCGGACCAGTTTTTACCAACCTGCTGCTGGCCGACGAAATCAACCGCGCGCCCGCCAAGGTGCAAAGTGCGCTGCTTGAGGTGATGCAGGAAAGACAAGTCACGATTGCTGGCGTGACGCACAAAGTGCCTTCGCCTTTTTTAGTGATGGCCACGCAAAACCCAATTGAAACCGAAGGCACTTACCCGCTGCCTGAAGCGCAGGTTGACCGCTTCATGATGAAGGTTCTGGTTGACTACCCGACCGATGAAGAAGAATTTGTGATTGTGCAGCGGGTGACGGGCCCGGCGGTGGCCGTGTCAGCCGTGGCCACTACCGAGCAGCTGGCTGCACTGCAAGCCGAATGCCGCAAGGTATACGTTGACCCGTCGCTGGTGCAGTACGCTGTGAAGTTGGTGTCCGCCACACGCTACCCCGACAAGCACGGCATGAAGGAGTTGGCCCGGTTCATTACTTTTGGCGCCAGCCCGCGCGCCACCATCAATTTGACCGAAGGCGCGCGCGCTTTAGCCATGCTGCGTGGCCGCAGCTATGCGCTGCCTGAGGACATGACCGATTTGGTACCCGATGTGCTGCGGCACCGCTTGGTGCTGTCGTATGAAGCCCTGTCTGAAGGCTTGACTGCCGACGCTGTGGTGGGAAAAATCATGACCAAAATTCCACAGCCAGCGAAACCATTAGCCCATGAGCAACTCGCAGCCTAAACAAAAAGAAGGCGCAGAGCAACTCCTCCGGCGGCTGGAGTGGACAGTGCTGCGCCGCCTTGATGGCCTGTTGCAAGGCGACTACCGCACGCTGCTGCGCGGCACCGGCATGGACCTGGCCGACCTGCGCGAATACCAGCACCATGACGATGTGCGGCACATTGACTGGAACGTAACGGCGCGTTTGCAGCAGCCGCACGTGCGCGTTTTTACCGAAGACCGCGAAATGAGCGCGTGGTTTTTACTAGACCTGAGCCCGTCGATGGACTTTGGCTCTGGCGACCAGCGCAAACGCGGCTTGTCAGCTGAATTTGTTGGCGTACTGGCACGCCTGTTGACCCGCCACGGCAACCGTGTGGGCGCCATGCTGTACGGCTCGGGCGTAGATACCGTTTTGCCTGCGCGTGGTGGCCGCCAACACATTCTTCAACTGCTGCACACGCTGCAAATACGGCCCGACGCAAAGCAGGCTGGCCCCACCAAGCTGCATGAATTACTGGAATCAGCCGCCAAACAAATCCGCCGCCGCTCCACGATTTTTGTGGTGTCTGACTTCATCAGCGAAACCGGCTGGGACAAGCCGCTGGGCATGCTGGCGCAGCGCCACGAAGTCGTGGCCGTACGGCTGCTGGATGCCATGGAGCTTGACTTGCCCGACTTGGGTTTAATCCCGATGACCGATCTTGAGACCGGCGAGCAACTTCTGGTAGACACGCACGACGCCAGTTTTCGCAGGCGCTTTGCCAGCATTGCCGCGCAGAGGGAAGCTGATTTGCGGCAGTCGCTAAGCAAAGCCGGGGTAGACACGCTGGAGCTACAAACTGGCGGCGACCTGGTCGAGGCGTTAATGCGCTTTACCGACTTGCGCAAACGCCGCGCCCGCTTATCTGCCGGTGGCTCGCTGCCCGCGCACTTGATGCGGACGGCGTAAAAAGACAATCAGGACACATCCATGACCTCTTTCACCACCTCTTTCACCACCTTGATAGCAGCTTGGTTCGCGAAGTTTCCCATGACGTTTATGTGGCCCCAATTTTTGTGGCTGCTGTTGCTCTTGCCGCTGCTGATCGTGCTGTACGTGTGGCTGCTGCGCCGCAAGAAAAAAGTGGCGCTGCGCTACGCCAGCCTGTCCATCGTTCGCGAGGCCATGGGCAAAGGCCAAAGTTTTCGCAGGCACGTACCGCCGCTATTGTTTTTATGTTCGCTAGCCGCCATGCTGGTGGCGTCCGGCAGGCCGTTTGCCGTCATCACGCTGCCATCTGACCAGCAAACCATCATGCTGGCCATGGATGTGTCGGGCAGCATGCGGGCAACCGACGTAAAACCCAATCGGCTGGTGGCCTCACAAGACGCGGCCAAAGCGTTTTTGGCAGAGCTGCCGCGCAACATTCGGGTGGGCATTGTGGCGTTTGCGGGTACGGCATCGGTTGTGCAACCAGCTACTCTAAGCCGTGAAGATTTGGTGGTGGCGATTGACAAATTTCAATTGCAGCGCGGCACTGCCATAGGTAACGGCATTGTGGTTTCGCTGGCCGAGCTGTTCCCCGACGCGGGGATTGACATTGCATCGATGCAGGCCGGCCGAGACAAGCCGCGCGGAACGGCGATTGACCAAGCCCCTGCAGCCGGCAAAGACGGCAAACCGATGAAGCCTTTTACGCCTGTGGCGCCGGGCTCCTATAACTCTGCCGCTATTATTTTGTTAACTGACGGGCAACGCACCACGGGCGTTGATTCCATTGATGCGGCGAAGGCCGCCGCCGACCGCGGCGTGCGCGTGTACACGGTAGGGGTCGGCACAGTCGACGGAGAAATCATTGGCTTTGAAGGCTGGTCAATGCGGGTCAAGCTCGATGAAGTGACCTTGAAAAGTATTGCACGCGACACACAGGCCGAGTACTTTTACGCAGGCACCGCCGCTGATTTGAAAAAAGTGTACGAATCACTCAGCTCCAGGCTGGCTGTAGTGAAAAAAGAAACTGAGATTTCAGGGCTGTTAGCGCTGCTTGCCGCGGCATTTGCCTTGCTGTCTGCGGGGCTTTCCCTGGCTTGGTTCAACCGGATTTTGTAGCGAGTTTTTTTGCTTGCCCGCCGACTTGCGGCTACTTCACATTGCATTCGCGCCGCACCATGGCTAGCGCATCATTGAAAGCGCCCACCGCATCGCTTTGCAAAACCGGCGCCGCTTCTTGCGCAAACGTCGCCCACAGCTGCAGGTAGTCTTTGACGTACTGCGCTGGCGCGTGGTCGGTGATGTAGCCTGTGGCGGCCTCGGGTTTGAAGCCTGCTTTTTGAATTTTACGGATGAGCGTAGAAGCGCTTTTGTCGGTCAGCAGTGTTTTGGGCGCTGCATGTGCCGCCAGGCAGAAAAACAGGGTCAGCAGCGAGCCATCATCGGTATTGCCACCCGTCAACTTGTCCCAGTCGCCTGAGGTTGACCGGTCATGGTGGTCCACCTCCGACAAACCGTCCTCGCGCCAAAAATAGCGGCCAATAAACGCTGGAGTCTGGTCAAACAAGCGCCGCGTGGGCAATGCTGCATCTAAAAATTTGGCCGAATCGACCAACACAGATTGCCGCGCGTTTTCCACCACGTGTCGGTATTCAACAGGTAAATTCTTGGGCAGGCTAATGCTGAAGTCAGCAGGTTTACCGGCATATTTTTTGCGCAGCGCGACGATTGTTTTTTCAAACGCTACCCAGTCGGGCAGCTTGGTGCCGCGCGTAGCCAGACTCAACAGTGCGGTGCGAATCACTGCTTCGGCGTCTTTTCCGGCTTCTTCCAGCTCATCTTCTTCCATGCCCAGTGCGTCGGCCATCCAGATGGCTGCGTCAATCACCAGACTGACCTCTTTACGCAGTGCCAGCTCCGCCTGAAAATCAGCCAGGCTGCGCAGCGACCATTTGCCCAACTGAGCAATATGCTCGTCGGTAAAACCGCTGCGCTCATTCATGCCAAAGTGACTGTTTTGCGGCATGGCAATCATCGTTTTGAGCAAGTCCGAGCCGCCCTTGGAGCGCGACATAAAAGAGTTTTCGGCCAGCGATGTAGCGGCTTCGCGCAGGTCCCCGCGGCAAGTGTGCTCCAAATACAGGCTGACCAAATTGACCATGCGGTCTTTGGCTTTTTCAAGGTCAGGGCGTAAAAATTCGGTACCGAAATATCGCGCAATTTGCACCATGCCCTTGGGCGCATCAACCGCAATGGTGTTCAATTTTTCAGCGTTAAT
>JANMWH010000307.1:0-10809 GCA_031393945.1 Polaromonas sp.
GCCCGCGTCTGAAGCTGTGGCGGCGGTGATTCACCGTTTGATTGCAGAGTCAACCCGCGTCACGCCCATGCCCCGAATGGACTTTTCAAATGGCATACCAGCGCAGCACCGCGTGCTGGTCGTCATGCCGTGCATGCTGAACTCAAACGCGTCCATACGCGAACTGGCCGCGCGACTGCGTTTGCATTGGCTGGCCAGCTTGGAGCAAAACGCGCAGTTCGCCCTGTTGACTGACTGGGCCGATGCCGACCAAGCCAGCATGCCGACTGACAGCGCACTGCTTGATGAAGCAATTGCACAGGTGGGGTTGCTCAACGCCGCCTACCCCTCGGGCAACGCCGACGAACCGCGCTTTTTAGTGATTCACAGGGGCCGCCAATGGTGCGGCACTGAAGGCAAGTGGATAGGCTGGGAGCGCAAACGCGGCAAGCTTGAGGCGCTGGTGCGGCTGATTGCCACCAGCGAAAAAAAGGCATTGCCTGCAGGCGAAGCGCCGGCCAAGCATGAGCAGAACGAGCAGATTCCTTTTTACTTTGCCGACGGCATGCGCCTTGCCAGCGGCATTCAATACATCGTGACCCTCGACAGCGACACAGGCCTGCCGCCCACCGCTCTGCGCGAGTTGGTATCAATTGCCGCGCATCCGCTGAACACACCGCATATAGACGCCAACACCCGGCGCGTGACAGGTGGCTACGGCATTTTGCAGCCGCGGGTGGTCACGCCGCTGCCGCAGCCTGAAGAGCGCTCGCCTTTTCACGCGCTGTTTGCAGGCCAGTGCGGCATTGACCCCTACAGCAACGGCACATCGGACTTGTACCAAGACTTGTTTGGCGTGGGCTCGTTTACGGGCAAAGGGCTGCTGAATGTCAAGGCGCTGCACGCCGTGCTAGATGGTCGCTTGGCCGACGAATCAATTCTCAGCCATGATTTGCTGGAAGGCAGTATCAGCCGCTGCGGGTATGTGAGCGACGTGGTGCTGGTCGAAGACCATCCGCACCATGCAGGCGTTGACGACTCGCGCCACCACCGTTGGGCGCGGGGCGACTGGCAATTGCTGCCGCTGATGGTGCGCAGCACACGCTACGGTATAGACAAATTGGGATTGTGGAAGATGCTGGACAACCTACGCCGCTCGCTGGTGGTACCTGTCTCGTTGGCTCTGCTGGTGTGGGTGATTTTCACTGGCGCCATGCCTTTGGGTCGAGCGGTTGCCATGGTGCTGGCCGCCTTTTTGGTGGGGCCACTGCTGGGCGCGCTGGCGTCTTTGGTGCCCACCCGACGCGGCATTGTGCTGCGGCATTTCTTTCATGTCGGCATGGCTGTGCTGTGGCGCTCGTTTGGGGCGGCGGCGTGGCAATTTACGCAGCTATTTCATAAAGCGGGGTTGCAGCTTGACGCCATTGCAAGGGCCCTGTGGCGCATGGGCATCAGCCGTAAGCATTTGCTGCAGTGGACCACTGCCGCCCAAGCCCAAGCCGCCGCCAAATACACGCTGGGTGCTTTTGTGCGCAAACATGCTCTGACGGCAACGGCATCCATTGCATTGGGCGCACTGGCGCTGCTGTACAGCCCGCACCCAGCGGCCGGCGTTGCGCTGTTTGCGCTGTGGGCGCTAAGCCCTGCTTTTGCTTGGTGGGCCAGCCTGCCCGCACGCCAACCCCAGGCCCAGCGGCTTGACGATGGCGAGCGCGCTTACCTGATGGGCATTGCGCGCGACACCTGGCACTTTTTTGAACACTGCATCACCCCGCTTGATAACCATTTGCCGCCCGACAATCTGCAAATTGATACTGAGCCGACGTTAGCGCACCGCACCTCGCCCACCAACATCGGGCTGTATCTGCTGACCGTGACCTGCGCGCGCGAGTTCGGCTGGATCAACACGGAACAGACAATCAGCCGCCTGCAAGCCACCTTGGCCACGATAGACAAGCTGCCCAAGTACGACGGCCATTTATTCAACTGGTATCAGACCGAAACGCTAGAAGTGTTGCAGCCCGCCTATGTGTCCACGGTCGACAGTGGCAACCTCGCTGGGCACTTGCTGGCCACCAGCGGTGCGTGCAGCGACTTGGCACGCAAAGCAGACACCACAGCGGTCGAAAAGCAGCAGTTGGACAGCACGGCAGCGCAGTGCATGGCGCTGTGCATGGCCATGAACTTCAGCAGTCTTTACAACTCCAAGCGGCACTTGTTTCATATCGGCTTGCGCGTACAAGACCACACGCTGGACGCCAGCTACTACGATCTGCTGGCGTCTGAGTCGCGGCTGGCCAGCTTTGTTGCCATTGCCAAAGGCGACGTGCCCCGCCGCCACTGGATGGCGCTTGGCCGCGCATTTTTATCAAGCGGGGTCACGCCCGGGCTCAAGTCATGGTCAGGCTCCATGTTTGAATACTTGATGCCGTCCCTGGTGATGCAAGAACCCGAGCAAGGGCTGCTGCATTCGTCCAGCCTGGCCGGTGTAATGGAGCAGCAATTGTTTGGTACTGCACAAGCCCTGCCTTGGGGGGTGTCTGAATCAGCCTACTTTGCGCAAGACCATTCACTGGCCTACCAGTATTCACCTTTTGGCGTACCGCGCCTGGCGCTTCGGCGCACACCGGCCAGCGACAAAGTGGTGGCACCGTACGCCAGCCTGATGGCAACCATGCTGCTGCCCAAACCAGCTATTGCCAACCTGCGGCGCTTGGAGCTGCTGAACACGCGGGGTGAATTCGGTTTCATGGACGCGGTTGACTTTACCGCCGCACACCAACCGCATAGCGAAAACTTCAGCGTCGTTAAAAACTACATGGCCCACCATCAGGGCATGGCCCTGGTAGCGCTGTGCAATGTACTGTGCAATCAAGCGCCGCAGCGCTGGTTTTCGCAAACGCCGCTGGTAGCGGCCTACGACACCTTGCTGCAAGAGCGCTGCCCCCGGCAAATTATTAGCAGTGCGAATCCGCGCAGTGCACCAGCCTTTGACGAAGGCACGCCCAACAGCGCTTTTCAGTCGCGCACGGTGAATCCGCAAACATACAAGTGGCAACCTACTCACTTGCTGTCTAACGGCCACTACAGCGTGGCGCTGCGGCCCAACGGCGCGGGCGTTAGCCGCTGGCGGTACCAGCACGCCTGGCACAACATCAGCCGCTGGCGGGACGATTTGCTGCGCGACGAGTACGGGAGTTTTATCTACCTCAGCGCAGGCAGAGACTCACCCGCTTATTCGGTTACGGCGCACCCCGCTCCGCACCCGCAGTGGCGCTACAGCTGCTGCTTTATGGCCGACCGCGTGCAGTTTGATGCGACGTCGAAGCAGATGCACGCGGTCACGACCGTACTTGTCAGCCCCGAAGACGACACCGAGCTGCGCACCGTGGTGATTACCAACCTGCAAGACGTCGCAGTGACGTACAACGTGATATCAAGCTTTGAAGTGGTCTTAGCCGATGCCAAGGCAGACGAGGCCCACCCCGCGTTTTCAAACCTGTTCATCAACACCACCTGGCATGCGCCGTGGCGGGCCTTGCTCATGAGCCGCCGCCCGCGGCTGCAGGGCGACGCCGCGTTGTCCGCCGCGCATTTTTTGGCCGAAGCCGATGCCGACATCGTCTCGCTAGACTGCATCACAGACCGCCGCGAATTTTTAGGGCGTAACCGCAGCCGCACGGAACCCGCTTTGGTACAAACTCAAGACCGAGATGCAGGCGCAACGCCGGTCAATGGCTTGGACCCGGTAGCCTGCTTGCGTGTTCGGGTGCGCATCCCAGCTGGTGGCGTGGCCCGGCTCAGCTTTGCCACCACCGCTGCGGCCGATGCAGCCGAGCTGGCGGGCCGAATCGACAAATACCTGCAGCCCATGCACCTAGAGCGCGCCGCTCGCATGGCCGCCACGCTGGCCCAGGTACGGCTGCGCGACCTTGGAATTGACGCTGATGAAAACGCCGCCTTGCAAGATTTAGCCACCGCACTGATGTACAGCAGCCCCAGACCAAGCAGCGGCACCGCGCTGATTGACCAACGGCAGCTGTGGCGGCTAGGCATTTCGGGCGACAAACCGATTTTGTTGGTGCGCATTCATTCCGCAGAAGGCATGGGGCTGATCCAGTCACTGTTGCGGGCACAGCCGTGGTGGAGCTTTGGCGCACTGGCCACTGATGTGGTGGTGCTCAACAGTGAAGACAACTCGTATTTGTCGCCGCTGCAGCACGAAATTGTGGCCCAGCGTGACCGCTTGATGCAAAAAGTGCAACACAGCTTTCCGGCCTCTAATGCAGCGGGTTTTTACTTGCTGCGCGAGCATGAGGTGTCGCCGCAAGAAAAAGCGGCGCTGACCAGCATGGCGCGAGTGGTTTTTATTGCCGACGGCAGACCCATTGAATCGCAAATCGCCGCGCTAAAAACAGTGTGGTCACTATCGGCCAAGCCAGCCGCAGTTGAGCAGCCCGCACGCCCAGCACTACCGGCGCCACATTTCATTAAAAAGCCTGCGGGTAGCGTTGACAGCACCAATGGCGAATTTCAGTTTGAAATCAGCCCGACCCAGCGGCCGCCCCGCCCGTGGGTCAATGTGATCGCCAACGCAACGTTCGGTTTTCAGGTGTCCGAGACTGGCAGCGGCTACACGTGGGCCACCAACAGCAGACTTCACCAAGTCACACCGTGGAGCAATGATCCCGTAGAAGACCCGGGGCATGAACACTACCAGCTGCAAGACATTGAAACGTCGCAGTTTTTACGATTAACGCCCGGTAACCACCGCAGCCCAGCAAGGCCAGGGGCAAATGGGAATCAGGCAGCGCCAACCCACCGCGTGCGCCACGGCCAAGGCTACAGTGTTTTTGAATCTGCGCACGATCAGCTCGACACTTCCACCACTTTTTTCGCGGCCTGCGATGCACCGGTCAAACTGGTGCACGTGCAAATGCGCAACAACGGCAGCAAGCCGCGCGCCTTACGAGCGCTGGCAATGGCCGAATGGCAAATGGGCGCTAACGCCACAGAGCGCCGCACAGTGCTGACCTGGAACCCGCCCCATTTAAGCGCGGTCATGGCCGAGCAGCGCCAAACCCGCGCCGGCTTTGGCGGCAGTACCGCGTTTTTAGCGCTGGCCGGCTTGCCCGGCGTCGTTCAATGGACTTGCGACCGCAGCGAATTTTTTGACGCGTCGGGCCAGCTTACTTGGCCAACCACGCTCGGCCAGCGCAGCGGCGGCGGGCTTGACCCGTGCGGCGCGCTGGCCAGCAGTTTTACGCTGGCGCCAGGCGAGGTGTTCGGCTTCACATTCATCATCGGCCACGCTGTTGACGCGCCGCAAGCAGAACGGCTAGCCACCACCTGGCTAAAGCAAGATGTGCCCCAAGCGTATAAAAAACTCAGATCGTTTTGGGGCGAACTGCTTGGGCACATTCAGGTCACCACGCCTGATCCGCTGTTTGACGCACTGGTTAACCGCTGGCTGCTGTACCAAACACTCACCTCGCGGCTTTGGTCAAAAGCTGGGTTTTACCAAGCGGGCGGCGCGTTTGGGTTCAGAGACCAATTGCAAGACAGCATGGCCTTTGCTGTCGTGGCACCGGCACGCTTGCGCGATCAAATTGTGCTGAACGCATCCCGCCAGTTTGCTGAAGGCGATGTGCAGCACTGGTGGCACGCCCCAGGTGGTGAAGGCGTGCGTACCCATTTCAGCGATGATTTGTTGTGGCTGCCGTTCGCCTGCGCTCACTATGTTGATGTAACGGGCGACACCGCACTTCTTGATGAACAAGTTGCGTTTATAGAGGGCGCAGCCATACCGCCGGGTGCGGAAGACGCCTACTACGCACCGGACATCTCGGGCACGCAGGCATCGGTCTACGAGCATTGCGCTCGCGCCATTGACCGCAGCCTGGCCACCGGCACACACGGCCTGCCGCTCATGGGAACCGGCGACTGGAACGACGGCATGAATCGCGTTGGCCATGACGGCAAGGGCGAATCGGTGTGGCTGGCCTGGTTTTTGTGCAGCGTAGCGCAAAACTTTGCGCCATTGGCCAAAGCCCGCGGTGACTTAGAGCGCGCCGACAAATGGTTAAACGCGCGGCAAGGCTGGGTAGAGGCGTTGCACACCCACGGCTGGGACGGCAGGTGGTTCAGGCGTGCCTTTTTTGACAATGGCGCGCCGTTGGGGTCATCAAGTAACGACGAATGCAAAATCGATTTGATTGCGCAGGCGTGGTCGGTACTGTCTGGTGCGTCGACGGACACTTTTGTGCAGAGCGCCATGCAATCTATGACGCAGCAATTGATTGATGACGATGCCGGGCTTCTTCATCTGCTAAAGCCGCCGTTTGAAAAGTCAGCCAATAGCCCCGGTTACATTCAGGCTTACCCGGCGGGCGTGCGTGAAAACGGCGGCCAGTACAACCATGCCGCCGTGTGGGCGCTAATGGCGCAAGCCCAAACAGGCGATGCGCAAGGCGCATGGGAAAGCTTTAAAGCTATCAGCCCTTTGCACCGCAGCCAGCACCCCACACGCGGCCCGCTTTACGAGCTGGAGCCTTACGTGACGGCAGGCGATATTTACGGCGCTGCCCCCTACACCGGGCGCGGTGGCTGGAGCTGGTACACCGGCTCTGCAGCCTGGCTGTATCGCGCGGCGTTAGAAAGCATACTGGGGCTCAGCATGCGGCGCGGCGAGTTGTCGCTAACGCCGTGCGTTCCCGCCGACTGGCCCTCGTTTGAGGTCGCGCTGCGTCTTGACGGGCGAGTGGTGACCGTGCGCTGGCAGCGCGGGCAAGAAACAGAGCTTAAGCCTGATCGGACAGTAAAGGTGGGAGAGGTGCTGCGGCTCGCAGAGCTGCCCGCACAAGCCTTTGTGCTGGTGGTGGCTGAATCGACAAAGGAAACATCGTGAACACTCTGAATATTGGTAACGCTGCCTGTGATCGACAACACTCCTTCTGTTTAAGTGGGTTGGCAATCGTGGCGTTTTTTGTCATTTCAGTGCCCGCTGAAGCCACTTCAATTTGTCGCTGGATCGACGAAAACGGGCAGGTGCAGTTTGCAGACGTCGTCCCGGACAGGTACAAGGGCATCGTCACTTGCACCCACTCACTCACCCCAGATGTGAATGGCAAGGGGCGCGCAGTGACTGAAGGAGCCAAAAATCGCGATAGCAAAGCCAGCGCACCGCAGCCAGCCGCATCAAACGCTGCCGCGCCACCAGTTACATCGCAGCTACCAGCGGCCAAACTACCCACCGAAGCAGTAACCGAGAGCACCGAGTGCAAAACCTGGTGGCGACTTTTCGATGAAAGCGGTGCCTGCTTCGCCCCGTTCAGAACCACACGCGGCGGCGTGAAGGCAGAAGCGTTTGACAGATGCAATGCCATACCCAGTCCTCAGGAAAAGTGCGGCCCACAAAGTAACTGAAGCAAATACGGCCGGTGCCTCGCTGAATCAATCCGATCGGTCTTGATGTCAAATAGTGCGATGACAACGATTCAGATCTCTGCCAGCCTTGAGGCCAACGCCTTGAATTTTAGTTACCCGGACAAGAAACTCTTTCGTCAGTTCACGGCTCGGTTCGCGCCTGGCATTTCCCTGTTGCGCGGGGGCGACGGGCGCGGCAAAAGCACCTTGCTGCGGCTGATGGCTGGCACTTTGTCAGCCCAGAGCGGGCAACTGAAAATCAATGGCATTGACCTTCAGTCACAGCCCGCCAAGTACAAGGCGAACCTGTTTTTCGCGGAGCCGCGATCGGACGCGTTTGATGCACTCACTGCGCTTGACTATTTTCAATTGCAGCGCAGCGTTTATGCAGAGTTTAATGACACGATACTTGCACAAATAACCGCTGGCCTTGGCCTTGATGCGCATTTACACAAGCAGCTTTTCATACTGTCTACCGGCTCAAAACGCAAAGTTTTTTTAGCAGCCGCACTCGCTGCAAGCGCGGCAATTACCCTGCTGGATGAACCCTTTGCTGCGCTGGATGCAGCATCGATTGCCTGCCTGTTGCATTGGCTTAAAAGTTCAGCAACTGCCAGCCGGGCATGGGTAATAGCGGACTACACCGCGCCAGCCGGTCTGTTTTTGGTTCAAACGATTGAACTGGGCGACTGATACTTTGATGTTAAATATGGGTATGAAAAATTCAGAGCCTGCCACCCCAACCGCAAATACCGCAAATACCGCAAACACAGCGAGCCACAGCGAGACCGAGCAGCGCCTAACGGCTCTGGAGATCAAGGCCACTTACGCTGAAGATCTGGTCGAGCAGTTGGAACTGATTGTTGTGCGCCAACAGCAGCAAATTGACTTGCTTCTGCGCGGCGTTGCTGAACTGCGGCAACCGTCTACTGACAGCGGCCTGGGCGCAGCGCGCAGACTGCGCGACGACTTGCCACCGCATTTCTAACATGATGGAGTGGCGTGGCCACTACGGCAGCTCGCGCGCCATTAAGCGCCAATGCTCGCGCGAATGGTTGTACCTTCACCAGGTTTCGTCGCCAAAGTCATGGTGCCGCCGAGTGAGTCAATTCGGTAACGCATACCCGTCAAGCCGTGGTGGCCGGGCAGCGCTAGATCGGGATCGAAACCCACACCGTCGTCCCGCACAACCATGTCGATGCGCGTGCCCTTTACGAGCAGGTCTACCCAGACATTTTTAGCACTCGAATACTTGGCGATATTGGTGAGCGCCTCTTGCACAAAACGGAAAACCACCAACTCGGATTCTGGAACAAGCGCAACATCGGCAATATTGACATGAAAGGCAATATTCATGGCGGTGGCCATTTGGTCGCAATGCTGTTCCAGTGCAGCACGTAGCCCCAGCAGCGACAGCGCCGAGGGCCGCATGTCCTCGACCATTCTGCGTTTCATGACGATCATTTCGTTGAGTCGCGAGGTCACCCGCCTTACTCTGTCTGCCAAGTCAGGAATTGTTTCTACGCGCTTGCGCAAGCTTTCGAGATCAAGCTTGGCAACGGTGAGTAGCGCACCCATCTGGTCATGCAGCTCACGCGCCAGATGGTCTTTCTCAGCCTCCCTGACGGTTTGCAGGTGCTTGGTTAACTCACGCAGTTCAAGCGTCCGCTGCTCAACGGTACTCTCTAACCTTGCCTGCGTTGCTATTTTTTCTTGCTCATTGCGCCTGAGCTGCCTGATGAACACATACAGAGCCAGCAGGCTGTACAACGTCAGAAGCACAACAGCAGCGTGATTGACTGCCAGCGAGTTATAAATAGAAACGCGCGCTTTTGCCTGCCTGTCCGCTGCGTCGTTCAGTTCTACTTCTATCATTTGCCGGAGTTTGCTCATCCAGTCACGACCAGCACCCGCCTTGACGATGTCCAGCGCCAGGTCAATGGAGCCGCTTTCTGCTAAATCAATCGTGGTGACAATTTCACTGATCCTAGAGTCGATAATTTCATTTATCTGATTGGCGGACGCAGGGTTATGTTCGTGCAAAAACGGCACCACCGTCAGCCGCAATTGAGGTAACTGAGCAATCGCTGTTTTGAATGGCGCAAGGAAAGTTGGATCCCGCGTCAGCAGAAAACCGCGCTGGCCAGTTTCTGCGTCGGTGAGCGTTTGTAGCAATCGGCCAGCGGCTATGCGCTCGTCGGTCAGTGCGATGCCGCCGCGCAATACCGACGTGGTGGTGCGATAGGTGTATTCGTTCACACCAAGAACCACTATCGCAGTCAGCAGCGCAACTTCAAAGGCGTATCGCCTTCCAAATAAGCGGGCAAAGAAATGTCGCACGGTGGCACCTCCTCCAAATCTATTTGTCTGAAATGTTAAAAGTCGACACGCCAACACTGTGTAGGACTAACTCGATTTTGCGAAGTACCAGTCTCCAACGTCGCCTGCTTGCAATCAACGGCCTCAAAATGAAATTCAGGGACTGGACATTTGGCAGGCAGCGCGGATGATTTTGGCAGCTGGATTCGGCTCGATGCTGCGAAACAGCACGGGCCTGACCTCAGTTGCTGAATATGTCAGCGAGGTGTGGGGTCTGCCCTCCCACAAGGGCATCATGTAGAACGTAGCATTGACAAAGCGCGCGCTTTTGGCAGAGCAGTCGACCAGCACGGTGGCGGTGTAAGAGCGAAAAGGAACACCGTCTGAGCTGGTTCGCAAAATAGCTCGACTTACCCTGATATTGAGTATTGCGTTGCCTGCATTCAAAGACCGCGATTGCGGGTCTACTTCGACCAGATCAGTTTGAATATCGCCAGGGTCGCCAACGATGGTGAACCAAGCGGACTGAGCAACGGCAGTGACGCAAAAAATTAGAAAAAACCACCCCACAACAGGCGGGGTAAGTAATGTCAAAACCCTCCCCGGCTGAGGCATTGTGATTGTCTGCAGCTCGATTTTGTGACGCAAGGCCATGGCCTGCCCAGGCTTGACTTCACTGCAAATGGATTTCTGGTGTGTCTGAATTTTGGGCTCTCCCATTGCCGTTTTATCTGCAAGCTGTTCAACAGAAATAATATTACTCGTTTGCTGTGCCAAATTTTGCACCGCCATGTGCATTGAAACATCAAGTAACCAATTGCCGCAGTGCGCAATTACCAGGGGGTGCTGCAGGCTGCGAAGAGCCTAGGAAAGACCTGTCGGCGCTTATAAGCGGCTTTTTTGTTACGAAAAAAGGAGCTGCTGACGCCCTAATTCATTGAGTAAAACCATAATTCAATCACCAACTTAACGTAGATTGGCAACAAAAAAGCCCGATGCAAAGGTGCAGCGGGCTAAAAAGATGGAGAGGGTGAGTTGGGGTGGCTGATGGGGCTCGAACCCACGACAACAGGAATCACAATCCTG
>JANMWH010000329.1:0-2229 GCA_031393945.1 Polaromonas sp.
TGGCTCGGCGCTTGTTTTCTTGACCGCTGTGGCTGGCGAAATGTTGAGCGCGCAAGCCAACAGGGCCCAAGCCCTGCGCGCCGAGCTGAACGCCCATGCGCACCACTACTACGTGCTGGACGCGCCGCAAATTCCAGACGCTGAATACGACAAGCTGTTTGCCGAACTGCAAGCGCTGGAGGCTGCGCACCCCGATCTGCAAAGCGCCGACTCGCCCACCCAACGCGTAGGCGGCAAGGCGCTAGACCAGTTCGCCAGCGTTCGGCACGCCATGCCCATGCTCAGCATTCGCACCGAAACCGACACCGAAGCCAGCGGTGCGCAAAACTTTGACGCGCGCGTGCGCAAAGAGTTGGGCTTGGGCCCCGACGACGCACCAGTTGACTACGTAGCCGAGTTGAAGTTTGACGGCCTGGCGCTCAGCCTGCGCTACGAAAACGGCGTACTGGCGCAAGCCGCCACCCGTGGTGACGGCGAAACCGGCGAAGACGTGACACAGAACATTCGCACTATCAAACAGATTCCGCTACGGCTCTACCCTCACCCCAGCCCTCTCCCGAAAGCGGGAGAGGGAGAGGGAGAGGGAGCGGGAGAGCGAGCAGAAGGTGTTAACTCCCTCTCCCCGCGGGAGAGCGAAACAACAAACTCCCTCTCCCCCCGGGAGAGGGCAGGGGTGAGGGCATCCCCGATCCCTGCCGTGCTTGAAGTGCGCGGCGAGGTCTACATGCGCCGCGACGACTTTGAAGCGCTCAATGAAAAGCAGCGCGCCAAAATTGCGCAAGGCATCAAGGGTGAAAAGACCTTCGTCAACCCGCGCAACGCCGCAGCCGGTGCCGTGCGTCAGCTCGACTCAGCGATTGCGGCTCAGCGTCCCTTGAGTTTTTTCGCCTACGGCTTGGGTGAAGTCACTTCGAAAAGCGACGGCGGGCCGGACTTCAGCACCCACTACGACTTGCTGCAGACCTTAAAATCATGGGGCTTTCCGGTTGCAGCCGAAGTAACACGGGCGCAAGGCGCTTCTGAATTAATAGCGTACCACCAACGGATTGGGCAGACCCGCGACGCACTGCCGTTCGACATTGACGGCGTGGTCTACAAAGTCAACAGCCTGACGCTGCAAAAGCAATTGGGTTTTGTCACCCGCGAGCCGCGCTGGGCCGTTGCCCATAAATACCCAGCGCAAGAGCAACTCACCACCGTGCTCAGCATTGACGTGCAAGTTGGCCGCACTGGAAAACTCACGCCCGTGGCCAAGTTGGCGCCGGTGTTTGTTGGTGGTGTGACAGTCACCAACGCCACCCTGCACAACGAAGACGAAGCGCGCCGCAAAGACGTGCGGGTTGGCGACACAGTCGTGGTGCGCAGGGCAGGCGACGTGATACCTGAAGTGGTGAGTGTGCTGATCGACAAGCGCGCGCCAGCGGCTGAAATTTTCACCATGCCGCGCATTTGCCCGGTCTGCGGTTCAAGCGCCGTCAGGGAAGAGGGCGAAGCCGATTACCGCTGCACAGGGGGCCTGTTTTGCGGCGCGCAGCGCAGAGAAGCTATTCTGCACTTCGCCCACCGCCGCGCGGTAGAAGTTGACGGCTTAGGCGACAAATTAGTCGAGCAACTGGTTGACACCAACATCATTCGCACACTGCCTGACTTGTACAAACTCGGCTTGGTTGGCCTAGCGAATTTAGACCGCATGGCCGACAAGTCTGCCAGTAACTTGCTGCAGGCGATTGAAAGTTCAAAACAAACCACATTGCCGCGCTTCGTGTTCGGCTTGGGTATTCGCCACGTAGGTGAGGCCACCGCCAAAGAGCTTGCCCGCCACTTTGGCAAGCTCGACGCCATCATGGACGCGACCGAAGAGCAGTTGCTGAGCGTCAATGATGTGGGCCCCATCGTCGCGAAAAGTCTACGCACCTTTTTTGACCAACCGCACAACCGCGAGGTGGTGGAGCAACTGCGCGCTTGTGGCCTGACTTGGCAAGAAGGCGAGCCAGCGCCGGTAGCTGCCCAAGCCTTGTCAGGCAAAACCTTTGTCATCACCGGTACGCTGCCCACGCTAAGCCGCGACCAAGCCAAAGATCTGCTCGAAGCTGCCGGGGCAAAAGTCGCCGGCAGCGTGAGCAAGAAAACCGACTATTTGCTGGCGGGTGCTGACGCTGGCAGCAAGCTCGACAAAGCCCGCGAGCTGGGTGTTGCTGTGGTTGATGAGGCGGCAGCGCTGCAGCTGAT
>JANMWH010000410.1:0-1952 GCA_031393945.1 Polaromonas sp.
CCAGCGTCATGCCAGCCCATGTGATTTACCCCAAAGTAGACAGCCGCCCAGCCGGTTTTTCAGAGCAATGGCTAACCTACATTTTGCGTGGTCAGCTGGGCTTTGGCGGCGCAATTTTCAGCGACGACCTAAGCATGGCGGGTGCCCGCATCATCGACGGCAAAGAGGTGAGCTACACCCAGGCGGCAGCCACTGCACTTAACGCAGGCTGCGACATGGTGCTCCTGTGTAACCAGTCGGTTGATGGCGGCAAAGCGGTTGATGAGTTGTTAGACGGCATGACAGAAGCTTTGCTGAAAGGCCGCTGGGAAGCGCTGGAGTCAAGTGAATTACGCAGGCTGGACTTGCTGCCCACTGCTAAAGCCCATAATTGGGACGACTTGATGCTTCACCCTGCTTACATGCACGCTATGGGGTTAATTCCATGACACACAGTTTTTCTTCACACCCGATTGGCCGCGTCGTTCGCCGTTTTGCAGCGGTTTGCTTTGCAGCATTGTTTGCCACGAGCGTCTTCGCGCAGGCCGCACCTGTTCGTGTCGGCTCAAAAATCGACACCGAAGGCAAACTGCTTGGCCACATGATGGTGCTGGCGCTGGAAGCTAATGGCATTAAAACCGTCAGCAAAGTGTCGCTCGGCAACACCAAGGTCATGCGCGGCGCGATCACTGCGGGTGAAATCGATACTTACCCTGAATACACCGGCAACGGCGCGTTCATATTTGCTGAAGAAAAAAGCCCGGTCTGGAAGAACTTGCAAACCGGTTACGAACGCGTGAAGTCGCTTGACCTGGCTAAAAACAAAATTGTCTGGTTGCAACCCGCGCCCGCCAACAATACGTGGACTATTGCCGTGCGAAAAGACGTAGCCGCTGCCAACAAGCTCGCCACGCTAGATGATTTGTCGCGCTGGCTGGCAGCAGCGGGCAGTGCGGCAGGGCAGTTCAAGTTGGCTGCGTCAGCTGAATTTGTAGAGCGAGCTGATGCGCTGCCTGCGTTTCAGGCGGCGTACAACTTCAAGCTCAAGCCCGAGCAGTTGTTGACGCTGGCTGGCGGCGACACGGCGGTAACGGTGCGTGCGGCCTATGAAAAAACCTCGGGCGTTAACGCCGCCATGGCCTACGGTACCGACGGCGCTTTGGCGGCGCTCGGGCTGGTGATTTTGGAAGACACCAAAAGCGTGCAGCCGGTGTACGCGCCTGCGCCCATCGTGCGTGAAGAGGTGTTGAAGGCAAACCCCAAAATTGCCGATGCGTTAGCGCCGGTTTTCAAGTTGCTTGACCGCCCAACCCTGCAAACGCTGAACGCAAAAATTCAGCTTGACGGCCAAGACGCCAAGAAAGTAGCGGCTGATTTTTTAAAATCAAAAGGGCTGCTGAAGTAGACACTGCTGCTCGCAAGGCACTTCGGGCATGAGATTGCTGGCACGTACAAATCCGGTTTTGCTGCTGCTGGCCGGGTTGATTTTGCTGGCCTTGTTCAACTTGCCTTTTTTGCGAATAGCGCCAAACCGTTTGGTGTCGGGCGAGCCGATGTACTTTTTTGCGTTGTTAGCCGGGGCTACCTGGTGCCTGGCTTTAGCATTTTTCGCCTTGTTAGTTGCTGCGTTTGTCAGGCAAAGCCGAGCGCTGCTGGTACTGGTGTTGCTAACGTCTGCCGCGCTGCCAGCTGGCTTGCTTTGGCTGGCGGCGAATCAGGCGGCGCTCAACTCGCCAGGCGAGTCTTCAATAGTTAGAGTTTCTTTGGGCGCGGCTTTTTGGGTGGCGGTGGTGTTGTCTGCTTTGATTGCTAGCAATGCCTTGCAGCGCTTGCATGCAACGCCCCTTCAAAAAACCTTGGCTGCTTTGGCGACTCTGGCTGTTGTGTGGGTCATGTTTGCGAGCGGCCTGTGCAACCAGCTCTCCATCATGAAGGAATACGCCAATCGCGCGGATGATTTCGTAGCTGTGGTG
>JANMWH010000431.1:0-1708 GCA_031393945.1 Polaromonas sp.
TCAACCCGCGCGTTTAACCCCAAACTGTCAACGTTTAATGCTCGAAGTGAAAGCGTATCCACGTCTCCCACCTTCAGCGGCGCGTGGGCAAAAGGCCAGCGCTGCATTGTCCCGGCAGAGTCGATTTACGAGCCCGACTGGCGCAGCGGCCGCCACGTGCCAACCCGCCTGCAGCGCGCCGACGGCCAGCCAATGGGCATTGCCGGGCTGTGGGACTGCTGGACGGCACCCACCGGTGAAGTGACGATGAGTTTCACCATGCTCACCATCAACGCCGCCGCCCACCCGCTGATGCAGCACATGCACAAGCCGCAAGACGAAAAACGCATGGTGGTTGTCTTGCAAGAAAGCGACTACGACGAGTGGCTGAACTCCAGGCCCTGCGCCACTTTGACGGGCGCTGCGCACCTCTTGCAGCCCTACGCTGCGGAAAAATTGGTGGCCATCAGCGAACCCAGCCAAGCCACGCTTGACAACCCTGCGTTGTTTTAGCGGCTGCAATACGGCTCTAAACGCTATCTAAATAAGAGCTGTTCGCGCCCGTATTTATTGGGCTACAGGCCTATTTGCATCTGTTTTAAGCGCTTTTTAAGGCTTCTTAAGGCTTTTTTTACGGATTCAACCACTGCATCGCGCAGCTGCTGTCCGGCGAGTCACCCACCCAACTAAACGCCGCGCGGCGCTGGCCACGCGTGTGCAAGTGCAGCCATTCAAGCCGCTGCACGGCAACTTGCAGCACCGCAAAATGCGGCTCGGCCACTTGCAGCTCGGCAAGCTCGGGCTCGCGCCCTTCGACTTGCGGCGGCAGCCCGCTGGTTGGCTGGGGGCTGATGCCGCCCGGCTGCGCGCCTAGGTAGCAGCGCAGCGATGAGGGGCGCGATGCTGTCCAGCGCTGGTGGCTCAACGCCTCGTTGGCATGCACGGTGGCGGTGCCAGTGATGCGCACTTGCGCCTTGCGCGCGGCGTCGTAAAAAGTAAGCGCCACACGGTTTTCGATGGCCAGCTCAGGCAGCTTGGCGCTGCGGGTGTCGGTGTGAAATGTCAACGTGCGGGCCTGGGCATCAAATGCACGCAGCACCAGCACCCGCGCCTGCGGGCCGTCTGCGCTGTGCGTGGCCAACACAGGTGTGTGAAAGGCCGAACGCCGGTCTTGTACGCCCCGGCCGATCATTTGCCAGGCAAACTTTAAAGTAGCAGCCAGGTCGTTGTGGTGGTCAGGAAAAGGCTCGTCAGCTCGTTCCGTCAGTGGTGGCTGGGGGGTTTCAATTTGCATGGGTTGAGTTTAAAGGGCTGGCCGCGTTTGAATTGATTGGCGGTGCAATGCACTTTTTCCTACAAGCAGCTGGGTGAATTGCCGCTGGTAAAACCAGTCAACGGCTTATGTAATAAGTAGCATGTCGCAATCGTTTCAAGCAAGCCTGCCTTCGTTTGTATTTGCTCGGCTGTCAAACGTATGGCATTGGCTAGACGCCGTGTTGGCCCCCACCGCCATGCCGCAAGGGTCACAACCTGATGAGCACGGTCTGCAAGCCAGCGCAGTGCGCATACCGGCAACTGAGGGTTTGCAATTGTTCGGCTGGTACGCGGCGTCCACCCTGCCCGGCCCGCGCCCCGCCGCTGTGCTGCTGCACGGCTGGGGCGGCAACGCCAGCAATTTGCTGCCCGCCGCCATCACGCTGCATGAAGCCGGCTACGCCGTGCTGCTGGT
>JANMWH010000450.1:0-2093 GCA_031393945.1 Polaromonas sp.
AAACAGGCAGGCTCGCAAGCGCGCGTCAAGCCGGCAGGCTTCACTGCCAACAATGCCGCCCAGTGAGACGCCAAATGTGCCTGCGTGCATAAGATCAAGTCTTCCTGTCAAGACCGCGTTTGGGTCGGCCTGGTTGAGTCCAGCAAGCTGATTGAGCGTGAAGCTGACGTCTGCCGCGAGATACGGGACGATACCTTTATCAAACGCGTGACTGCCCAACATTGGCGAAATAGTCGTCGGAATGTGGCTTTGGCTGATCAAGGGCTTCATTTGGGCAAGCGGCAGAGCGCCCACCTCGCGCCCATCCGGGAAAACGACCACTGCCGCTGTGTAAGGTTGGTCAATAGCCGCAACGATGTAGCCCTGCGAAACCAATGCTTCGACCTGGAAGGTGTTCATCTGACGGAAACCAATAGCCCCCGCCAGAAATATGAGCACTGGATAGTTGGGCTTGTCATCGGCCACCGGTGCACCAGCAATAGCGTGGGTGGTGACGTACTTGAACTGCCTGAACAGCACTGCCGGTAAATTCTTCAACCGTGACAGCGCATTCGCAAGCGCGTTGGCGTCTTGCACGTACGGTGCGCGAAGGGGTGGTGATGGCACCTGATTGGGCGCCTTGGCGGGATACCAGATTTGCACCATCAGCTCGCGGCGCCGAGCCGCATCAGCGCTAAAAATTTCCGCTCGATTGGAATCAATCAAATGGTAGGTCAACGTGCCTATCGCGTGTGGTCCGAAAGGCCTGGGGAAGTAAAACACCGGCTGAATGATCGGCAAAGAGGCAAATATTGCTAGCGTGATGACGCCCAAACCTGCCGTCAAGACGAGGCCAAGCCGAAATAGTCGATACCTTTGAACCATTTGCCAAAGTGAAATGAACATCGCACGCCTCCACAAGTCCGCGAAAAGCGTCGTCTGGCGCTGTGACCGCTTGATTGTCAAGGCTTGGCCTTCGACGAGATTAGATTCAAGATCTCTTTTTGTATTTCATCGTCATGCCCCACCCAAACATGACCGCCGTGCTCAAAACGAACAAACCTTGCGCCTTTGATTTGGCTGGCGGTGTACTCAGCACTGGCGTAGGTGCCAAACCCATCGTCACGCACGCTGACGACAAGCGTTGGCGCTCTGACCTGGTCGAGTGCTGAAGGACCAAGCCTTTTCGCCAGAGTCGAGTCGCTGCGCAGCCCTGCCGCGCGCTGGGAGACGGGCAGGATATGGTCAAGAATGGCGTTGATGCGTGCGCGTTCTTGTGGGCTGGCCGCTGCGACTTGCTCTGGCGGCGTGGCCAGCACGTATTGGATGACTTGATCTTTGGCCACGTGCAGCCCAGCCCAAAACAAGAAGTCAGACCCGATCAGCCGCATCAACAGCGCCTCTGCCCACGGCCCCAAAGGCTTGGCTGAATCTGCCGACGTGCTGGGTTTGTACGCCAAAGGCACCAGCAATACCAAGGCACTGACCCGCATGGGATGTTTGATAGCCATCTGCAACGCCGACGGGCCGCCAGCAGAGCCACCCAACACGGCAGCTTGCGCAATGCCCAACGCATCGAGCAAACACACATGCGCATCGGCCTGCGCCGCAGGCGAGCTGTCTGTCGGCATCGGCGTGCGCAGGTAGCCGAAGCGCGACATGGCAATCACGCGAATGCCGCGCTGCGTCAACTTGCCCGCAAACGCCATGCCCTGGTCGTGGCCACCGCCGCTGCCATGCACCATCAGTAAGGGCGTTCCTGTGCCAGCCTCCTGGTATTCAATCGGGCCGCAACGCGTATTGATCAGCACACCGCCAAGTGCTGTCTTCGTACTGGCCGCTTTTATGTCGCTGTCAAACCGCCAGGCTATCCACAAGGCAGAGACCACAAGCGCGATTGCGCTTCCGGCCACCCACCCAGTGGCGCGTTTCATGGATTTAAGCCTTGATTCGCCCGTTGGGGGTGATGCTCACGGTAATGGTGATGCTGTGGCTCGCATCTAGTCGTGGTTAAAAAAACTTTCATTTGACTGCCGGTACTATTTTTTTCAGCGCTGGCTCATCGGTATGTTTTAAGGATGTGCCGAAAAATTTTCTCAATTCAGCAGGCGCAA
>JANMWH010000383.1:0-9643 GCA_031393945.1 Polaromonas sp.
TGCCCACCAGCGTGGGCGGCATCACTGTCAATCGTTTCTGTGCATCGGGTCTGTCGGCCATTCAAATGGCGGCTGACCGCATTCGTGTGGGTGAGGCTGAAGTCATGATTGCAGCGGGTGTCGAGTCGATGAGCATGGTGCCCATGTCGGGCAATTCGCCGTCGCTGTCGCCCGCCATGTTTGCAAATGATGAAAACATTGGCATTGCTTACGGCATGGGGTTGACGGCTGAAAAAGTTGCCCAGCAATGGAAAGTGTCACGTACCGCACAAGACGAGTTTGCTTACGCGTCGCACATGAAGGCGCTCAAAGCGCAGCAAGCCGGTGAGTTCACGGGCGAGATCACACCGGTTGAAGTGACTGACCGCACCGCCAATTTGGAAACTGGCGAAGTCATAGCCACTACCCGCACGGTAAACATGGACGAAGGCGCACGGCCAGACACCACGGTAGAAGGCTTGGCAAAACTCAAAACCGTGTTTGCCGCTCGCGGTTCGGTCACAGCGGGCAACAGCTCGCAAACATCAGACGGCGCAGGCGCGTTGATTTTGGCGAGTGAAAAAGCCGTTAAGCAATTTGGCCTCAAGCCGCTCGCGCGATTCGTCAGCTACGCAGCCAAGGGCGTGCCGCCGCACATCATGGGCATCGGCCCGATTGAGGCGATTCCAGCGGCGCTCGGTTACGCAGGCTTGAAGCAAGACGACATCGACTGGTTTGAACTGAACGAAGCGTTCGCTGCCCAGTCGCTGGCGGTGTTGAATACGCTGGGCCTGGACCCAGCCAAAGTCAACCCGATGGGCGGCGCGATTGCACTTGGTCATCCGTTAGGCGCAACCGGTGCGATTCGTGCGGCTACCGTTATCCACGCCTTGCAGCGCCACAAACTCAAGTACGGCATGGTTACCATGTGCGTTGGCATGGGGCAGGGCGCTGCGGGGATTTTTGAGCGGGTGTAAGTTAAAAATCATCTAAAAAGTATCAAAAAATTCTCTTTCTGGGTATATTTTAGGCTTCTAGTCCAATAAATACGGGCGCGAGCAGCTCCTAATTATATAGCAGTTACGCCAGACATTACATCATGACTCAAAGAGCCTTCGACTTCGACCAAGCCATTGCCCTGCAGAGCTTGGGTAACTTGGGTGATGGCAGATACAGCGGCAGCACCCACGGCGCCTGGATGAACATGGTCGGGCCATTTGGCGGCATCACGGCGGCAGTGATGCTGCTAGCCGTCACGCAGCACCCAGACCGCTTGGGTAACCCAGTGGCGCTGACCGTTAACTTTTGCGCAGGCGTGGCTGAAGGTGCATTTGAAATCACTGCCAAGCCAGCGCGCACCAATCGCTCAACCCAGCACTGGACGATTGAACTCACGCAGTGTGATGCGGTTGTCATCACTGCCACAGCAGTGACTGCAGCGCGCCGCACAACCTTTAGCAGCATTGAATCGCACATGCCCACTGTGGCGCCCGCCGCGCGATTGAGCCGCTCTGCGCCGCCCAAACTCCCGTGGACCCAACGCTACGACATGCGCGCGTTGACTGGCCATTTGCCCACCGTGTGGGACGGCACCGAAGGCGACACGCTCACCCAAATGTGGGTACGCGACATTCAAGAGCGCAGCATTGACTTCGCATCGCTCACCGCGCTGGCAGACTCGTTCTTTCCGCGCGTGTATTTGCGCCGCCGCACCTTTGTGCCCATTGGCACCGTGTCGATGACGGTGTACTTTCATGCCGATGCTGTTGAGCTAGCCGCACTGGGCACTGACTTTATATTTGGCCAAGCCAAAGCGCAGTGTTTTTTCAACGGTTTTTTCGACCACAGCGCCCAGTTATGGTCCAGTGATGGGGTGCTGTTGGCCACCACCCATCAAGTGGTCTACTACAAAGAGTAGTTTTAAACCATTTGCCTCTGGAGCCTCACATGACATCTGCAGAACTCATGCCAGTAGCACTGATCATCGGTGCGGGTGATGCTACGGGCGGTGCCGTGGCACGACGCTTTGCACAAGGCGGCTACACGGCATGCGTCACCCGCCGCAGCCTGGATAAATTGCAGCCACTGCTGGCGCAAATCAGATCAGACGGCAACATCGTGCACGGCTTTGCCTCAGACGCTAGAAAAGAGGACGAAGTGGTGGCGCTGATTGAGCATATTGAAGTTGCGCTGGGGCCGGTTGAAGTGCTGGTGTTCAACATAGGAGCCAATGCGCCCAGCAGCGTGCTCGACGAGTCCGCCCGCAAGTATTTCAAAATCTGGGAAATGGCCTGCTTTGCGGGTTTCTTGAATGGCCGCGAGGTCGCCAGGCGCATGGTCAAGCGGGCTGCGCCGCAGCGCCTGCAAACCATTATTTTTACGGGCGCTACCGCATCGCTTCGGGGCAGCGCGAATTTTGCGGCATTTGCGGGTGCCAAACATGCGCTGCGGGCGCTGGCGCAAAGTATGGCGCGCGAGTTGGGCCCGCTGGGTATTCATGTGGCGCACAGCATCATTGACGGCGCCATTGATACTGCCTTCATTAAAGAAAATTTCCCGCAGCGTTTTGCACTTAAAGACCAAGATGGCATCATCAACCCTGCGCATATTGCCGATGCATACTGGATGCTGCACCAACAGCCGCGCGATGCCTGGACGCATGAGTTGGACTTGCGGCCGTATATGGAAAAGTTCTAACACTCACTAGTCAAATCAGCACCATTGCAACGCTGCACGTTGCTCTGCTTTAACTGATTCAACGTATCCTTTGAGCTAACTTGAAAACACTGAAGACTTGATATGAAAACGTTTGAATTTTTCTTTGACTTCGGCAGCCTGGCTTCGTACCTGGCCCATACACAAATTGCGCAGCTAGAGCAGGCCAGCGGCGCCAAAGCTGTTTACCAGCCGATGCTTTTGGGCGGCGTGTTTCAGGCAACCGGTAACCAGTCGCCCGCCAGTATTCCAGCCAAGGGCGCGTACATATTCGACGACTTTGACCGCTTTGCGAGCCGATACGGCGTGCCGCTCAACCGCAACCCGCATTTCCCCATCAACACGCTGATGTTGATGCGTGGCGCTTGCGGTTTGCAAATGCAAGAACCGGCCCGTTTTATGGCGTATGTCGACGCCATGTTCAAAGCTATTTGGGTAGATTCCCTCAACATGAACGATGCGGCTGTTGCTGCAGCGGCACTGGGCGCAGCGGGCTTTGATCCCGCGGCCATGATGGCCATGACTCAATCGCCGGATGTTAAAGACCGCCTCAAGGCCGTGACGCAAGATGCCATTGATCGCGGCGTGTTTGGCGCGCCAACTTTTTTTGTGGGCCAGCAGATGTTCTGGGGCCAGGACCGATTTGACTTTATCAAGGAAGCTTTGCAATGAATGAAATTTTGATCAACAACGAAGCGGGCGTGTGCACCATCACGCTCAACCGCATTGAGCGTAAAAACTCGATCAACGTCGCGATGTACACCGCGCTGTCTGATGCGCTTGACGCTGCAACCCAAGACGCCGCCGTGCGTGCCGTGGTGCTTCAAGGCCACGAAAGCATTTTTTCAGCGGGCAACGACATCAGTGATTTTTTGAACGTGCCGCCTGCTGGGCAAGACTCGCCCGTGTTTCGCTTTTTGCGCACCGTAAGCACCTTCACCAAGCCGATAGTGGCGGCAGTCTGCGGCCCGGCGGTGGGCATTGGCACCACGGTGCTGCTGCATTGCGATTTGGTTTACGCGGGCGACAACGCTGCGTTTTCGATGCCGTTTGTTAATTTAGGCCTGTGCCCTGAAGCTGCATCAAGTCTGCTGGTGCCGCAGCTGATGGGCTACCACCGTGCGGCTGAAGCGCTGCTGTTGGGTGAGCCCTTCACAGCCGAAACTGCGCTTGAAATTGGTCTGGTCAACCGCATCGTGCCGCCCAGCGAAGCCAACGCGCTGGCGCAGCAGCAGGCACGCAAGCTGGCAGGCAAGCCGTTGTCGTCATTGATTGAAACCAAGCGCCTTATGAAAAAGAGCAATGCACCGCAACTTGCGGAGCGCATGGTGGAAGAAGGCGCCAGCTTTGGCCGGATGCTAAAGGAGCCCGCTGCCCGTGAGGCATTCACGGCGTTCATGGAAAAGCGTAAACCAGACTTTTCTAGTGTCTAACTCGGCCGTGGCCCAATAAATATAGGCGCTTGCAGCTATTTAAATAATAGTATTCAAGGCTGCTGAAGCGTGCTGACTTGTTCAGCTAAAAACAACTCGCTGCTAGCGGCCAGGCTGCGGTAAAGCGCCTCACACAACTGCCGCGCCACGCCGCCTGGCCAATCTGCGGGCAACAACGCGCTTGGCAGTTGCGGGTCGCGCAGCAGCACTTTGCGGTATTCGTGAATCAGCAATGTTCGGCTAAAAAACGACGCGGCGGGGCTCAGGCTAGCCGCGTCTGTTTGCAGCGGCGCAAAGCGCGTCATGAAGTCTTTCCACGCCTGCCCCACCGCAGCAAGCTGGAAGGTGTCTTGCATCACGGTGGCCAGCGGCTTTTCGGCGTAGCCGTCAATGCTCTGCGCGCTGAGCACCACCAACTGGTCGTGCGTTTGCGTGCTGTTGATGATGTCTTTAAGTGTGCTGTGGTCTGCATGCGGATGTGCAAACACGTTGCTTGACAGCTGGCCAAACCCGGCCCACAGCAGCTCGCGTTTTAAGTGCTGGCGCGTGCTGGCTTTGAGGTGCGCGTCTAGCAGCGCCAGCGTCCAGTGGCCGTACCACGGCAGCGCAGCAAAGTCGTAAATGCGGCGCTGCGCATGCACCACCCGAAGCCTGCCTACTTCTGACAAGCCATAAAAACTGCGCCTGCCTACCCGCGTCACATCAAACCAGCCGTCTGCCGTCAGGCGAAACGCGCTGGTGCGTACCAGCCGCGACGACAGGCCAAACAGCCCGGCCAGCTCAATCAGGCTACCGAGGCTGATGAGCGAGTCACGCCCCGCCAGCGCATCGCCATACAGCGTGACCAGCAGCGAGTTGGCGCGCAGCGTTAAACCGCGTTGCAGCTCGCTGACCTTGACTGGCAGTTTCAACGGTAAGTGATACATAAAAACAGGTTGTAAGAGCCGTTGTGTATCACTACTATACGTTTAATTACTTCATCCAAGGCATCAGCATGTACGCACAACTCGTTGAAACCGGCACAAAAGGCGTTAAAACGCTAGAGCAAATGTCGCCCCAAGAACGCGCTTGGCAAGAAAAAATCAATGCGGGGGTGAAGGTTGAGCCTAAAGACTGGATGCCTGACGCTTACCGAAAAACGCTGGTGCGGCAAATCTCGCAGCACGCACATTCTGAATACGTGGGCATGCTGCCCGAGTCGAACTGGATTGGCCGGGCGCCCACACTAAAACGCAAAGCGATTTTGATGGCCAAGGTACAAGACGAAGCCGGCCACGGCTTGTATTTGTACAGCGCGGCAGAAACACTGGGCGTGACGCGCGATGCTCTGTATGCCGACCTGCTGAGCGGCAAGGCCAAGTACTCCAGCATCTTCAACTACCCCACCTTGACCTGGGCCGACATTGGTGCCGTGGGCTGGCTGGTCGATGGTTCGGCCATCGTGAACCAGGTGCCGATTTGCCGCTGCTCTTACGGCCCGTATGCGCGCGCCATGGTGCGGGTGTGCAAGGAGGAGTCGTTTCACCAGCGCCAGGGCTTTGACATCATGATTGCCCTATGCAACGGCACGCCTGAGCAAAAAGCCATGGCGCAAGATGCGCTGAATCGCTGGTGGTGGCCATCAATCGCGATGCACGGCCCTGCTGATGAAGCATCAGTCAACAGTGCGCAGTCGATGGCGTGGAAGATCAAGCTGAACAGCAATGACGAACTGCGCCAAAAATTCATCGATCAAACCGTCGCGCAGATCGAGTTCCTAGGGCTTGAATTGCCCGACCCTGATTTGAAATGGAACGAAGAGCGCGGCCACTACGACTACGGGCAGATCGACTGGGTTGATTTTTTCAATGTGGTCAAAGGCAAAGGCCCCTGCAATGAAGAACGCCTGGCCGCGCGCAACAAAGCGTGGGACGACGGTGCCTGGTTTCGTGAAGCGTTAACTGCGCACGCTGACAAGCAAGAAGCCGAGAACTTGCAGCAGGCCGCTTGATGACGGAAGCTTCTGTGCAACGCGAATGGCCAATGTGGGAAGTATTCATTCGCAGCCAGCACGGCTTGGCGCACAAGCACGTGGGCAGTCTGCACGCAGCCAACAGTGAAAGCGCGCTGCAACACGCCCGTGACGTGTACACCCGCCGCAACGAAGGCGTGAGCATTTGGGTGGTGCGCGCCAGCGACGTAGTGGCCAGCAGCCCAGATGACAAAGCCGCGCTGTTTGACCCGGCACAAAGCAAAGTGTTCAGGCACCCCACGTTTTTCCCTACGCCCGATGGCGTGAAACATATTTAAGCCACGCATGACTGCCAAGTTTGAATACCTTTTGCGCTTAGGCGACAACTGCCTGGTGCTGTCGCAGCGCTTGTCCGCATGGTGCGGTCACGGCCCGGCGCTGGAAGAAGATTTGGCGCTGACCAACACGGCGCTTGACTTGCTCGGCCAGGCCCGGTTGTGGCTGTCGTACGCAGGAGAAGTAGAGGGCGCAGGCCGTGATGAAGATGCTTTGGCCTACCACCGCGACGCAAAAGATTTTCGCAATTTATTGATTCTGGAGCAACCCAACGGCCACTACGGCGACACGATTGCACGGCAGTTTTTGTTTGATGTGTGGCATCAGCAATTACTGGTGGGCCTGTGTAAATCCACTGATGCCCGCATGGCAGAAATCGCTGAAAAATCCGTCAAAGAATCTCGCTACCACGTTGAGCGTTCCGCGGGTTTGATGGTCGCTTTGGGTGATGGCACAGCACTTAGCCGTGAGCGGATGCAAGGCGCCATCAACAAGCTGTGGCCGTATGCGCATGAGTGGTTTGAATCTGATGACATTGACGTGCAGTGTGCAGCAGCTGGCCTGTGCTCAGCGGCCAGCAGCCTGGCGAGCCATTGGCATGCAACAGTGCAAACCGTACTCACCAAAGCCACTTTGACGATGCCTGACTATGCGGGTCATCAAAAAGGCGGCAAGCGAGGCTTGCACACTGAGCACTTGAGCCATATGTTGGCGCCGATGCAAGTGCTGCAGCGCACGCATCTGGGGGCTCAGTGGTGAGCACGCTTGCCGTGCGCGCCAGCCGCGATACGTTGTTGAGCTGGCTAGGCGAAGTCATGGATCCTGAAGTACCAGTGGTGTCCATTGTTGATCTCGGCATTTTGCGGGACGTGCAGTGGGCTGATTCGCCAGATACAGCCGTGATCGTGACCGTCACGCCGACTTATTCGGGTTGCCCAGCTACAGAGGTCATAGCGCAATCGATTCTTGAAGCCTTGCAGGCGCGCGGTATTGCCAGCGTTGAAGTACGCACGCAACTGTCACCCGCCTGGACCACCGACTGGATGACGCTGAAGGGCCGCGACGCCCTGCGCGCCTACGGCATTGCACCCCCCGCCGCCAGAGCGCCAAGCGCCGACGGCAGCTTGGCCATCGACATCAGCGCTCTGCTTTCCAGCAAGGTGGTGGTGCCTTGCCCGCAATGCGATTCGCGTAAAACGCGCTTGCTGTCGCAGTACGGGTCAACCGCCTGCAAGGCGCTGTACCAGTGCAACAGTTGCCTGGAGCCGTTTGACTATTTCAAACCGCATTGAAAAAAGCAAAAACCGGGAAGTTGATATTTTGGCAACGCATTCATTTCACAGCCTGGCAGTGGCCAGCGTTGAGGCCACCACACGCGAATCGGTAGCCATTACTTTTGCAGTTCCTGAAAGTCTACAAAAAAAATTCGAGTACATACAAGGCCAGTACCTGACATTGCGCGCCACGATTGATGGGCAAGAAGAGCGGCGTTCGTATTCGATTTGTTCGGCGGTACAAGACAAGCGTTTGCGCGTAGCTATTAAAAAAGTAGCTGGTGGCGTCTTTAGCAATTGGGCTGCAGGCCATTTATTGCCCGGTACAACGGTCGACGTGATGCCGCCACAAGGGCATTTTTATGTTCCGCTAGCGCCTGAAACCGGTCGCCACATCATGGCCTTTGCAGCGGGCAGCGGCATCACGCCGATGCTGTCGATCATTAAAACCATGTTGCTGGCTGAGCCATTGACCCGCGTCACGCTGGTGTACGGCAACCGCTCGTCCAGCAGCGTGATGTTCAAAGAAGAGCTGGAAGATTTAAAAGACAGGTTTCTATGTCGCTTGAACTTGGTGTGGGTCATGAGCCGCGAAACGCAAGATATTGAGTTGTTTAATGGGCGAATCGACTATGAAAAAACCAGCGCGCTGTTAACGCGGTGGGTCGACCCGGCCAGCATCGACGCGGCTTTTATCTGCGGCCCGATTGAGATGATGCAGGCCGTGACGCAGGCGCTGCAAGAAAAAGGTGTGGACAAGTCGCGCATCAAATCCGAGTTGTTTGGAACGCCCTCGGCCGCCAAGCCGCGTGCGATTCAAGTTCTAGATGCTAGCGACGAGCTATGCGAAGTTGAAGTTGTGCTTGACGGCAGCCGCCGCAGGTTTTCAATGCCCAAAAACGGCATCAGTGTGGTTGATGCGGGGCTCAAAGCCGGTATTGACATGCCGTACTCCTGCAAAGGCGGCGTGTGCTCAACTTGCCGCGCTCAAGTGCTGAGCGGTGAGGTAGACATGGACAATAACTTTGCCCTGGAAGATTACGAGTTGGCGCGCGGTTTTGTGCTGTGTTGCCAGAGCTTTCCGGTGTCCAATAAACTGGTGATTGATTTTGACCAGGAGCATTCTCATGCCTGACTACCAGTTTATTGTTTATAAAGTCGATAGCGGCGTAGCCACCGTCACGCTGAATCGCCCAGACAAGCTCAACAGCCTGATGGGCGCGATGATGCTGGAGCTGTACAGCGCCCTCGGCGAGGCAGCGCAGGACGAAGCCGTTCGTGCTGTGGTGCTCACCGGCGCAGGCCGCGCATTTTGTGCAGGGCAAGACCTGGCTGACCCGGCGATGTCACCCAAGCCAGGTTCAAATGCACCGGCAGATATTGGCGACGTGGTCGAGACGTTCTACAGCCCGCTGGTGCGCCGCTTGCGCACTATGCCTAAGCCGGTGCTGTGTGCAGTCAATGGCGTAGCAGCAGGCGCGGGGGCCAATATTGCGCTGGCTTGTGACATCGTGATTGCGGTGCAAACCGCCAGTTTTATTCAGCCGTTTTGCAAGCTGGGTTTGGTGCCTGATGCAGGCGGCACGTGGCTGTTGCCGCAACTGGTCGGACGGGCGCGCGCGGTCGGCTTGGCGCTGCTGGGCGACAAGCTGGGCGCTGAACAAGCCGCGCAGTGGGGTTTGATCTGGAAGTGTGTTGCCGCCGCTGATTTTGAAAGCGAAGTCAACGCCGTGGCCCGCACGCTGGCGGCAGGCCCAACGCTTGGCTACCTGCGCACCCGCGACGCTATCGACCATGCCGCCACCAGCACGCTGGATTCGCAGCTTGACCTGGAGCGCGACATGCAGCGCGAGCTGGGCAATAGCCGCGACTATGCCGAGGGGGTGCAGGCTTTCATCGCCAAACGCCCGCCTGTTTTTGTTGGCGGCTAGTTTTACCAATCGCCTATGCCAGTA
>JANMWH010000049.1:0-1849 GCA_031393945.1 Polaromonas sp.
CCCCGTATTTGCGACGTGGCCGCGTCCGGCAACACGGCTACCGTACTCAATGGCGTGGTGAAAGTCACCGCGTTGTTTAAAAATGCGGAGACACTTTCACCGCCGTAGCTGTAGCTGCCGCTCCAGATCAATTCGGCATACAACACCGTGCTGGTGCCGATAATCGGAAATTTGAGGTTTGCTTGCGCTGCGTTGGCTTGCCAGGTTGCCGTAGTGCCAGCCGGGTACGTGCCATCGACTGACGTGGGGTTGTTGGCGGCGATAAAGGTACCAATGGCGCCAGACGCGCCAGGCGCGTTGGCATTGGCCAGCTTGTTCAGCCCGATGGTGTTGCCGGTAAATGTGATGGCGCCGTTGGTGACGGTGGAAAACCGGGTGACGTAAGCCGCCTGCGCCAGGTTTAGTCCACAAAACAGCAGCGCATACAGACAAAACCGCGCTATTGAATAAATCAACAGACCTTTGACGCCCGAATGGGCTGATGAAAGTCGTGAGGTTTTTACTGAGTTTTGTCCAACCATGCCAAATCATAAAACAACCCTGCCCAAACTGGCGTGAATAAATCACGCATCGGCCTTGCCATCAATAAATTTAATTAGTCAAGAGCCAGCTTAAGCTCTGCCCGCGATATCCATTTGGCTTCTGGCGGCACGGCTTTGGTAGCCCCTAAAAACAGCCTGTCCAGCGGCAAGTCTTTGCTGGCCAGGTATTCTTTGACCGCTACGCCGCGCTGCAAGGCCAGTGCCTGCATGGCGTCGTCGGTGACTTTTACATCTGCCAGCAACAGCTTTTCCATGTCGTCCACCGGCAAATCTTTGGCCAGGCCAACCAGGCTGCGCGGTTTGCTGATGTCGGCACGTTTGTAGACTTCTTTTAGCAGCGTTGGGTATTCAGCCGGGCTAATGGTGACCAGAGCTGTAGCCGTGCCGCCGCTGGCACCACCCCCTGTGACAACGTTGCGGCGTTTTTCAGCGCGAACCAGCTCGTCGAGCCGGGCGCGTTTGTAGCCGTCCCGCTCGGCTTCTAAATTACTGGTGCCGACCACGGTGAGTTTCAGGCTGGGCCGGTCAATCAAAGCTTTGGCAACTTTGTCTAGCCCGGCTTTGGCACTGCTTTCCAGCACGGCGCTACCGCTGGTAAACGCCACGGTGCTCAGCTCGTCGCCACCGCTGCCGCCAAAAGCCGCGGCCAGCAAGCTGAAGGGCGCGGTGATCGCTTTCACAATCACGTTGATGATGATTTTGATGATGATGGGGCCGATGCTGAATTGCGGATCGTTCAGTGACCCGCCCAGCGGCAAGTCGAGGTCAATCACGCCGTTGCGGTCACTCAGCAGCGCCACGGCTAACTTCACAGGCAGGCTGGCGGTTGAGCCTTCAACCTTGTCGCCAAAGCTGAGCTGGTTCAAAACAAGTTTGTTTTTGGCGGTGAGTTTTCCGTCTGGCTGCACCAAGTAAGCCACGTCCACGCTCATCTTGCCGCGTGTGATGCCGTAGCCCGCATACTTGATTGCGTAGGGAGACAGCGGCGGCAACTCTAAATCGCGCACTTTGCCAGTGATGTCTAACGCCAGCGGCTTGGCCAACGGGTTGAGCTTGCCCAAAATCTCTAACGATGCGGTGCCTTCTGCCCTGCCGCGCAGCTCAAGGTCAGCCAGCGTCGGCGTGCCGCCTGCAGCAATTGATGAAAACGCACTGAGCTTGCCGGTCAAGTCACTTAAATTGGCCGAGTAATTGGGTTTAACGAAACGGTCTGAAAACGCGACCCGGCCATTGACCAGGCTGACCGGGCCGAAGTTGATGATGGCTGTAGAAGTTGTAGCGGTAGTGGTGGTTGGGGTGGTGGTTGG
>JANMWH010000059.1:0-10901 GCA_031393945.1 Polaromonas sp.
CTTGCGCCCGATTTTGTTGGGCTAGAAGCACATTTACATCACTTCCAGCCACTAACCACAGCGCCAAAGCACCCAAACCCGTGGCAACACCCAGCCAGTTGGCCCAAGTGGTGGCGGTAATGTGCGGATGCTTTTTGAGCCAGGTTGCATTCAGCAGCCCAAATGCTGTCCAGCAAACCATCGCGGCTGCGGCAAAGGCAACCCCACGCCAAAAGTCATGTTGCTGAGCCAACACCTGCGTCTCAGCACGCGCCATCAGCGCCAGGCCCACCAGTGTCAAAACCAGCCCCGGTAGCAGGGCTGCCCAGCGCAGGCCAACAGGTTTGCCCAGCAACATCATCCAGATGGGAATTGTGCCGATGATGAGGCTGGGCACGGCAGTGCCCGCGTCCCGAATGGCAAACACCAACAGCAAGTAGTAGCCGGTAAAGCCCAGCACGCTTAAACCTAAAGCCGAAAAAGCCTGCCGCAGCGTGGGCCAAACCGACCGGCGCATCAAAAACATCAGCGCAAAAGACAGCGCGCCATAAGACACAAACCGGCCGACCGTCAAGTCAACCGACGACAAACCGGGCACCATGCGCGGCGCAATAAAAACCAAGCCCCACAGAGCGCCAGCTGCCAGCCCCGCCAAAATTCCGGTCAGCACGTCAAATCAGGTGCCGAAACCGTCGTCAGCCGCAATCACCGCACCGTTAACGAAGTGACTTTGCGGGCTAGCGAGCATCACCAGCAACACATCTAAATCTTCTGGCTTGCCTATGCGTTTGCGTGGCAGCATTTGCACCAGCTTTTTGCCTTGCTCGGTTTCCCAGTGGTGGTGGTTGATTTCAGTATCGATATAGCCGGGGCAAATGGCATTCACGTTGATGCCGTACTTGCCCCACTCCAGCGCCATCGCTTTGGTCATTTGAATCACGGCCGCCTTGCTCATGCAATACACGCCAATTTGCGGCAACACACGCAGCCCTGCCATTGACGCGATGTTGATGATGCGCCCACCAGAAAAGCCGCCTGGCGCGGTGCCGCGCGAGCGCGCCAGCATGCGCTTGCCAACTTCCTGGGCCACGAAAAACGCGCCTTTGACGTTGGTGTTGAAGATGTAGTCATAGTCAGCGCCTTCAACGTCTTGCAAGCGTTGTGTGTTGCTAACGCCGGAGTTGTTGATCAAGATGTCGATCGGCCCCACTTCGGTTTCAGCATGTGCCACGGCGGCCTTGATGCTCAAGTGGTCTGTCACGTCCAGTTCCACCACATGCGCCGCACCGCCTTCAGCTTCAATTTGTGCGCGCAGGGCTTTGAGTTTGTCTAGCCGCCTGCTGGCCAGCACCACTGCCGCCCCTGCAGTTGACAAGGTTTTGGCAAACTGTGCGCCAAGCCCGCCCGATGCACCAGTCACCAGCGCCACGCGTCCTGACAAATCCAAGCTGTAAGCCATAAAAAAAACTCCTTGAAAATAGACCAAAGCCACTAAAAACGAACGACCGTTCTATTTGGCTGCGGCGCGCATAAAATCACGATAAATATTCATACGCCCCACATTAGATTATCAGCGAGCCTTACAGATGACCCACCAAGAAATCCTCAGCCAATTCGGCCCACGTGAAGCCATGGAATACGACGTTGTCGTGGTCGGCGGCGGGCCTGGCGGGCTGGCAACCGCCATCAGGCTTAAACAACTCGCGCTTGAAAAAGGCACGGATGTATCGGTTGTGGTGCTTGAAAAAGGCTCAGAGCCTGGTGCGCATATTTTGAGCGGTGCCGTGATGGACCCAATTGCACTGACCGAGCTGTTCCCGAACTGGAAAGAACTTGGCGCGCCACTTAATCAGCCCGTCACAGGCGACGACGTTCTGTTTTTGTCTGAAAAATCTGCGCTACACACACCGCAGTTTTTAATCCCGAAATGCTTACACAACCATGGTAATTACGTCATCAGCCTGGGCATGTTGACGCGCTGGTTAGGTCAGCAAGCCGAAGCGTTGGGCGTAGAAATATTTCCAGGCTTTTCGGCCGCCGAAGTGTTGTACACCGAAGGCGGTGCTGTGCGCGGCGTAGCCACTGGCAACCTGGGCATCGGCAAAGACGGCGAGCCCACTGACCACTTTCAGTTGGGCATGGAGCTACACGCCAAGTACACGATATTTGCCGAAGGCTCGCGCGGGCATTTAGGCAAAAACCTGATTGCCAAATACAAACTTGACGCAGGCAAAGACCCGCAAACTTACGCGATTGGTATCAAGGAGTTGTGGGAGATCGACCCTGCAAAAGCCAAGCCCGGCCATGTGGTGCATTCCCTCGGCTGGCCAATGGACAACAAGACCTATGGCGGTGGCTTTTTGTACCACCTTGAAGGCAACAAAGTCACACTCGGCTTTATCACCGGGCTTGAATACAGCAACCCATGGCTCAGCCCGTTTGAAGAAATGCAGCGCTGGAAACTGCACCCCTCCATTCGCCAATACCTTGAAGGCGGCAAGCGCATCAGCTACGGCGCGCGGGCCATTACCTGCGGCGGCTTGAACAGCTTGCCAAAAACTGTTTTCCCCGGCGGTGCATTGGTGGGTTGTGATGCGGGTTACTTGAACTTTGCCCGCATCAAGGGCAGCCACACGGCTATTAAAACCGGTATGTTGGCAGCCGACGCTGCCTACTCGGCCGTTACGGCTGGCCGCCAGCACGATGAACTGACGGCTTATCCAGAAGCGTTTGAAAAGAGCTGGCTAAAAGAAGAATTAGAGGCATCCCGCAACACCAAGCAGTGGATGAAAAAAGGCTTGTACCTGTCAAGCATCATGAACGGCATTGAGCTGTGGCTGCTCCCTAAACTGGGCTTTAAGTCACCGCCGTGGACGATTCATTCCACTGTGCCAGACCACGCCAAACTCAAGCCTGCCAAAGATTGCCCGCAAATCATTTACCCAAAGCCCGACGGCAAGCTGACATTCGACAAACTCTCCAGCGTGTTCGTCAGCAACACCAACCATGAAGAAAACCAGCCCGCGCACTTGACGCTGCGCGACAAGTGCGTTCCTGTCAACATCAACCTGGCTACTTACGCGGGGCCAGAGGCCCGCTACTGCCCAGCCGGCGTGTACGAGTACGTTAAAAACCCAGACCAAACCGATCGCCTGCAAATCAACGCGCAAAACTGCGTGCACTGCAAAACTTGCGACATCAAAGACCCTACGCAAAACATTGTTTGGGTAACGCCGGAGGGTGGCGGCGGGCCTAATTACAGCGGCATGTAGGCCGGTCGGGGAAGAGTAAAAGCACTGGCAATTGAACCGCGCCTGCTGGCGCAGGGCGCTTTGGGCAATGGGCTGCCGCCGCGCGACACCACGCTGCTCACCGCCACCGCCAGCCTGGTGGCAAGAGAGGACTTGCACCCTGCCCTCAAGCGAATGGCACTGGCCGTCAGTGCTGAAGTACACACCGGCGGCGGTCTGTTTTACAAGGCGGGCGACTTCCCGTCACTCAGGCGCATTGATTTTCCGTCTGCGCCAGAGGCGCGCTCCATGCTCGCCGACGGCTTGCCTTTTTTGGAGCGCACATTTCCATTTTGGTGGGCTCAAGTAGCAGAAAGACTGCTGCTGATCGTGCTGCCTATTGCGCTGCTTACGAGTTGGCTTCTGCGCTTTTTGCCGGCACTGCTTCGCTGGACGCTTGAAAGTCGCCTCGCCCGCTGGTATGGCGAATTGAAATTTATTGAAAACGATTTGTCGCAAGCACAAGTACGCGGCATGGACCTGGCCCGGTTTTTAGGCCGTCTGAACACGATTGACAGCGACCTGCTGAATTTTCGATGCCCCAGAGAATTGATGCCGCGGTGTTTTGTATTACGCCAGCACGTTGAATTTGTGCGCCAACGGCTTTACAAGGTGCGCGGCCGATGAAGCTTTTTCTGCTCTACAAACGCCGCTGGTGGCTTTTTATCTGCCGGTTGTTTTGTGCGCAGCCATGGCGTTTTGGTGGTCGGCCACCGTGTGGTTTGTGTTGCCTCCACAAAAAGTGGTAATTGCAGCAGGCTCGCCGCAAGGCGACTTTGCTCGCCTTGCTCAGCGCTACGCGAAGGAGTTGGAGGAAATGGGGCTGAGTGTTGAAATCGTCTACTCAGGCGCAGAAAACAAAGAACTCGAGCGCTTGCTAGACAAAAACGATACGGCCAGCATTGGCTTTGCGCATGGCGTTCTGGCAGGCTCGAGGCCGAATTTGCAGGCGCTTGCGGTGATTGACAACGAACCGATCTGGGTTTTTTCGACACTCAACGGCCCCACCAATATTGCACAGGTCAAAGGTATGCGGCTGGCAGCCGGCGCCCCCAACTCGCCATCGTTTATGGCGGCGAAACTTATCTTGGCGCATTCGGGCGTAGCGGCTGCAGACGTGATTTTCAGGCCCGAAACAGGCGCAGCGGCAGCTGAAGCGTTGATCGATGGCAAAGTAGACGTGGTGTTTGCCATAGCAGCAGACGACGCCCAACTTGTGCAAACCTTAACGCGACAAGGTGGCGTGCAAATATTGGGTATAGAGCAAGCAGGCGCGCTCACCGCAAAGGGCAGCGTGCTGCAACCGCTGCTGCTGCCTGAGGGTGCGCTGGAATTGGGCAGCAGCCTGCCACCCAAAGACCTGACCATGGTCGGCCTGCAGACGCATCTCTTGATAAAGCCCAGCATGCACCCAGCCCTGCAGCGCAGCGTGATTGATGCCGCGATTGATATTCATGAGCAGCCGGCGTTTTTGCAGCGTCATGGCCAGTTCCCGCGCTTTGGCAGCAGCGACTTTGAACTTTCCCCGGTGGCCAAATCGTACAGTTTGGGCCGACGCCCGTGGATGGAGACCCTCCTCCCGTACGGGGTGGCGCAGCGGGCAGAACTACTGCTGTACGCGGTGCTGCCCATTCTTGCGCTGGCCATTTTTGTGGTAACCCGCATTCCGCGATTGTTTAACTGGCGAGTCAGCGCCACGCTCAATCACTTCTACGGCGATTTGAAGTTCCTCGAAAGTGAAATGGAGGGTGTAGCGGCCACCAACCCAATGGGACTGCGATTGCTGATTGAGCGTTTGGACGGCATTGAACAGCGTGTGGTGACGATGGAGCTGCCAGACGACTTTTCTGAGCGGTGGTACACGCTGCGCGAACACTTGTCGGCAGCGCAAGACCGCTTGTTTAAATTGCGGTCTCGCTAGCCTGCCAATAAGTAGTACGGCACAAAGTTACCTGCTGCCCGTTATGCGCGGCCTGCGCCGAATTAACAGGTGGTAACTGGGCACCGTATTAAGAGAAAACCCCCGCCCTTAAGCGCGGCCAACGGCGCAATAATGACAATGGTCATCGTTTTTGCATTTGCCAAATTGGCCAATCACTTCGCCTTGCTGTCACTACGTACCCACCCGACCCTAACGGAGACAACCATGAAATTGAACAAACTGCTTATCGGCATTGCATTCGCGTTGGCCTTTGCGGCCGCGGCGTCTGCACAAACCACGATGCGCATCAGCATATCGGTAGCCCAAAACTCTCACCAAGGCATTGCCATTGACACCTTCGCGAAAGAAGTTGAAAAGCGCACCACTGGCCGCTACAAGGTGCAAACCTTTTACGCTGGCGCTTTGGGCGGCGAACGTGAGTCGATTGAGGCAGTGCAGCTCGGCACGCAAGAACTCGCGTTTTCGTCGACCGGCCCCATCCCCAACTTTGTGCCTGAGACCAAAATTTTGGACGTGCCGTTTTTGTTTCGCGACAAGCCGCACGCCAGAGCAGTACTTGATGGCCCCATTGGCCAGGACATGCTGACCAAATTTGATGCAAAGGGCTTTAAGGCGCTGGCCTGGGCTGAAAATGGCTTTCGCCACATGACCAACAGCAAGCGCGACGTCAAAGCCCCCGAGGATTTGAAGGGCCTGAAAATGCGCACCATGGAGAACCCGGTTCACATTGCTGCTTACAAAGGCTTGGGTATCGTCACCACGCCCATGGCTTTCCCCGAGGTGTTTACCGCGCTGCAGCAAGGCACGGTTGACGGCCAGGAAAACCCGCTGTCGGTCATCATGTCAGCCAAGTTTGACCAGGTACAAAAACACCTGAGCCTGACCGGTCACGTTTACTCACCAGCCATTTTTGTCATGAACAAAGCGTCATTTGACAAACTGACTGCTGCCGACAAGCAAGCCTTCATCGAAGCCGCCAAAGAAGGCACCAAAGCCAATCGCGCGCGGGTTGACGCCGACGACGCCACTGGCGTCACTGAGCTGCGCGCAAAAGGCATGACGGTGATTGACAACGTCGATAAGTCGAAGTTTGTAGCCATGCTGGCGCCGGTCAACGCCGATTTTGAAAAGCAATTCGGCAAAGCCAACCTGGATGCGATCCGGGCGGTAAAGTAACCAGTCAATACATGCTACTTTTTTAGTGGCTGCCCGCGCCCGTATTTATTGGGTTAGCGGGCTTTTTTATGATGAAAAATGATACTTAATGAGGAAAAACGCGTGAAACAAGCTTTCCTGAGTTTGGAGCACCGAACTACCCAGTTCTCAATGTGGGTAGCGTGTGTCATGCTGGTGATCGCCTCGTGCCTGGGCATGTTCCAGATCATCACGCGTTTTGTTCTGGCGCAGCCCGCTGAATGGAGCGAAATTTTGATTCGCCTCAGTTTGATCTGGATGGTTTTTATGGGCATCCCCATGGCCTTCCGGCAAGGCGCAATGGTCAGCGTGGACGTGCTCTACCGCTGGAGCCCACCCAAGATCAAACGCATACTAGACGCCGTGGTTTGCCTGGCTGCACTGGCATTAATCAGCATCATTATCTGGTGGGGCTGGGACTACTCGATGCGCGGGCGTGTGCAGTCCATGGCGGGGCTGGAATCTATCTCGATGTTTTGGGGCTACGTGGCCATGCCTGTAGGAGCGATGTTTAGCGTGTTGGGCATCGTAGCCAACTTTTTAGACCCACAGCGTAACGAGCTGGAGACTGCGCAATGAGCATTGTTATGGTTTGCACGATGGTGCTGTGTTTTGCACTGACAATTTCAGTAGCGGTTTCAATTGGTCTGGCGTCGATTCTTGGCATTCAAGCCAGCAACGCGAACATGCTGATTTCCGTGAAGGAAATGTTCTCAAGTATCAATAAATTTCCACTCGCGGCGATTCCGTTTTTCATTTTGGCGGGTAACCTGATGGAAACCGGCGGCATATCGCGCCGTCTGGTGGAGTTTGCCAAGTCCATCGTCGGCGGCGTGCAGGGCGGCCTGCCCATGACCTGCGTGCTGACCTGCATGATTTTTGCGGCGGTGTCAGGCTCATCAGTCGCCACGACGTTTGCCATCGGCGCGATTTTGATTCCGGCGCTTATCAAGCACCACTACCCGGTCGGCTATGCGGCCGCGTTGCAAGCCACCAGCGCCGAGTTGGGCGTGATTATTCCGCCCTCCATCCCGATGATTTTGTACGGCGTGAGCGCTGAGGTGTCAATTGGCGAGCTATTCATTGCCGGCTTTGGCCCTGGCCTGTTCATTGGCCTGGCGTTGATGCTGTTTGTGCACCTGTACTGCCGCTGGAAGGGCTGGGGCAAGAACGATGGCGATGGCCGTTTGCCGTTTGGCAAAGCCGCCTGGCAGGCAGGTTGGGCGCTGCTGATGCCAGTCATTATTTTGGGCGGTATTTATGGCGGTATTTTCACGCCGACCGAAGCATCAGCCGTCGCCGTTTTCTACGCGTTGATCGTTGGCATGGTGATTTACCGTGAAATTAAGGTGCCCGACTTGATGGTGATTTTGCGCAAGTCGGTGCTGTCGAGCGCGGTGATCATGTTCATCATTGCCAACGCCGGGCTGTTTGCGTTTTTGATCACCCGCGCGGGTGTGCCTGATGCAATTGGCCGCTATTTAGAAGCAGTGCTGCAGTCCCCAGCTCTGTTTTTGCTGGGTGTAAACGGCGCGCTGTTCATCATTGGCATGTTCATTGAAACCAGCGCCGCCATCATTGTGCTGGCCCCTATTCTGGCCCCGGTGGCGATTCACTTTGGCATTGACCCGGTGCATTTTGGCTTGATCATGGTGGTCAATCTGGCGCTGGGCATGATCACCCCGCCGTTTGGTGTGAACCTGTTTGCCGCGTGCACGGTAGCGAAAATTTCACTCGACAAGATTGTGGTGTACCTCGTACCGTTTGTGCTGGTGATTTTGGCTTGCCTGATGGTGGTGACGTATGTGCCGCAGCTGTCGCTGTTTTTGCGTGATTTGGTGTACTCAAAATAAAAATTGACCCCCACGATCGCCCACTTCGTGTGGCTCCCTGCCCCCCGAGGGGGCTAATTTTCTTTGGGGCGGCCCGGCAGAAAATTGCAGTCCTGAGTTAAACTAAAAACGTCAGGAGAGAGTTCTCAAAAAGAGAACCGCCGAAGGCGCAAGTGCTATCCACAATGGTGCATTGAACGCTCAGGCAAAAGGACTGACAGCCGCCGTTGATGTTGAGTTAACGGCGTTCCCTACTGGAGAGAGGTTGCAGCCGCTGCAACCCACCGAAGGAGCAAACCCGCATCGCCGGGTGAATCTCTCAGGTACCCGGGACAGCAGGGGCAACGCACCAGCTTTGGCTGGCTGAATATGTTTGCCCCCGGAGAATCGCTTTGTCCCCTGTTGACCCATTGCTGAAAATCCCGCTGCATGATTTGCATGTTGAGCTTGGCGCACGCATGGTGCCGTTTGCCGGTTATTCGATGCCCGTGCAATACCCAGCCGGCCTGATGGCCGAGCACCTTCATACTCGTGCGGCTGCAGGTTTGTTTGATGTGTCCCACATGGGCCAGCTGCGCCTTGAAGGACATGATGCTGCCGCCGCTTTTGAAACCTTGATCCCGGTGGATGTGATCGACCTGCCAATTGGCAAGCAGCGCTACGGCTTGCTGCTCAACGACGCAGGCGGCATCATGGACGACCTGATGTTTTTCAATACGGGCAAGGACATTTTCATCATCGTCAATGGTGCTTGCAAGGTTGCGGATATTGCCCACATTCAACAAAAAATTGGCACACGCTGCAAAGTCACGCCCATGCCTGACTATGCTTTGCTCGCGCTGCAAGGCCCGCAAGCCGTCACCGCACTCAGCCGCCTGGCACCCGGCGTTGAAAAGCTGGTGTTCATGACTGGAGGACGTTTTGATGTGGCGGGCTGCGACTGCTTTCTGACCCGCAGCGGCTACACGGGTGAGGATGGTTTTGAAATTTCAGTGCACAACTCGCAAGCTGAAAAACTCGCACGTGCATTGCTCGCGCAACCCGAAGTCAAACCCGTCGGCTTGGGCGCACGCAACTCACTGCGGCTGGAAGCGGGCCTGTGCCTGTACGGCAATGACATTGACGAGACCACCACACCGATTGAAGCCAACCTGAACTGGGCGATTCAAAAAGTACGGCGTGCAGGTGGTGCACGGGCTGGTGGATTTCCAGGCGCTGAGAAAATCCTGGCGCAATTGGCTGACCCTACTCAACTCTCCCGCAAACGGGTCGGCCTAAAGGCGCTTGAACGCGTGCCGGTGCGGGATCACACCGCTCTGCACGCGTTAACGGGCGAGGTCATTGGCGAAGTGACCAGTGGCCTGCTGGGCCCCAGCATTAACCAGCCGGTCGCCATGGGCTATGTTTGCCCTGAATTTGCATCCATCGGCACGCAGGTCAACGCCATGGTGCGCGGCAAGCCCGTGCTGATGGAAGTGTGCGCCATGCCTTTTGTGCCAAACAACTACTTTCGCGGCTGAATTTTGTCAAAGTCTTTTACTTTTTAATTGGAGAAACCCCATGACCATCAAATACACCGAAGACCACGAGTGGCTGAAAATTGAAGGCGATGTTGCCACGGTGGGCATCACCGTGCACGCGCAAGACGCGCTGGGCGACGTGGTGTTTGTTGACCTGCCTGAAGTCGGCGCCCTATTCGCTCAAAAAGAAACTGCAGGCGTGGTCGAATCAGTCAAAGCCGCAGCGGATGTGTACATGCCTGTAGCAGGTGAAGTGCTCGAGGTGAACGAAACCCTGCGCGCCGACCCGTCACTCGCCAACTCTGACCCGCTGGGCGCTGGCTGGTTCTTCAAGGTCAAGATGTCTGACGCGTCGCAGCTCGATGCGTTGATGGACGACACCACGTACAGCGCTTTTTCAGCCAACGCCTGACCCAAATCACTTAGTTCAATTTTCTTGAGGCACACCAACATGTTGATGCAATCCGCCAAGCCCTTAGCCGACCTGGAAAACACATCCGAATTCATCGCCCGCCACATCGGTATTGACGATGCAGCTGAAGCCCACATGCTCAGCGTGCTGGGCGCGGCGTCGCGCCGGGCATTGATGGACGCGATCATTCCGCGCTCGATTGCACGATCAAGCGCCATGATGATTCCTGCGCCCGTGACCGAAGCTGAAGCGCTTGCGCAGCTCAAAGTCATTGCCTCAAAGAACAAAGTGCTGAAAAGCTTTATTGGTCAAGGCTATTACGGTACGCACACGCCCGGCGTCATTTTGCGCAACATCATTGAAAACCCCGCTTGGTATACCGCCTACACGCCCTACCAAGCCGAAATTTCGCAGGGCCGGATGGAAGCGCTGATCAACTTCCAGACCATGATTTGCGACTTGACGGGTATGCCAATCGCCAATGCGTCGATGCTTGACGAAGCCACGGCCGCGGCTGAAGCCATGACGCTGGCCAAGCGCAGTGTTAAAAGTAAATCAAACACCTTTGTTGTGGCGGGCGACTGCCATCCACAAACGATTGAGGTGATTCAAACCCGCGCCAAGCCGCTGGGCATTACCGTTTTGCTGGCCAACTCGGCACCTGAATGGCACGCGGCTTTAAAAGGCGACTACTTTGCCGTGCTGGCGCAGTACCCGGCCACCAGCGGCCGA
>JANMWH010000106.1:0-2376 GCA_031393945.1 Polaromonas sp.
CTCTAAAGTGCCTGTGACGCCTTCAATTCGGGCGCGAGCAGCTCCTGTATTAATAGCAATTGCAGGCCGCAGTGCAGTGGCAATTGGCACGGTGGCGATTGCATCCGCCTTGCTTGGGGGCGCAGGTTGCCACACCCGCACGCCCATTTCGCGCAGCATGGCCAACTGCCGGTTGCCTAAAGCTAGGCTCATAGCGCACTGCTCACAATTTAAAACTCATGACAATCGCGTCTTCACGCGCGGACCCGCCCAACAGGCCTTTGCCACCTTCGGGGTAGTAGCCGCTGCGCAGGCCAACCGCGCGAAAGCCGTAGCGCTCGTAGATTAATTTTGCACGCGCGTTGCTGGCTCGCACTTCCAGCCACAGCCACTGCGCGCCTTCGGCCCGAGACCACATGGCCAGCGCGTCAAGCATCACGCGCGCCCAGCCGCAATGCTGATGCGCAGGCGCCACCGTGATGTTGAGCAAATGCGTTTCGTCCACGCCCTTCATGGCCACAAAGTAGCCGAGCAGCACCGGGTGCGGCGCACCGCCACTCAGCAACTGCGCCTGGTACCCGGCCGCGATTGAATCGCTGAAGTTACCGAGCGTCCACGGGTAGGTGTACGCGCTGCGCTCCACCGCCACCACGGGCGGCAGCCACGCGGCGGTCATGGGCTCAAACTGGGCCTCTTGCGATTCAACAGGTTTAAAAACGGCGCTCATGGTGCTTTCAATTTGCCGGTACTGCGCTGGCTTGGGCGAGCGCTTGCTTTGCACGGCTGACTGCTGCTCTTTCATCGGTAGTCAGCGCTACTTTATCGCGAACATACAGCGGTAGCGCCAGCTCAGCACGCACGCAGTGCCCGCTGGCCGCCAACGCGGGAGCCAAACGCAACAAAGCCGTGGCGGTGGGCAAACAGGTGAGCGTCGTCAGGCTTAAAGGCAACTTGTCAGCGTACACCGTAAAAACATTACCAGCAAACAACTGCGCCGCCGCATCGACTGGCAAGTCTTCAGGCCGAATCAACTCGCAGCGCCCGTCTGCAATCAACTCACCGCTACTTAAGGTGTAGCGCTGTACATACATTTCGTCCATGCGGGCGTCGAGCAAGGCCGTGATGCGCTGCAAGCCGGGGCCAGATAGAAAGCGCGCCTCTTCAGCCACGGCCAGCAGCGTATCAATCGGCAGCACGGCAATGCCCGCCCCCTGATTGGCCCCAAAAGCCAAGCCCTGCGCCACCGCACACGCCGTGCGCAGCCCTGAAAACGACCCCGGCCCCCGACCAAACGCAATCGCCTGCAAGTCGCCCAGCGCCAGATTAGCTTCAGCCAGCAAAGCCAAAATGGCGGGAATCAACGTGGTCGACGCCTTGGCGCCGCCCGGCCCGGTGTGCTGCCACACGCGGCCTCCCGCGCAGCTTTTGTCAGTCAGCGCAATCGACATCACGTCGGTTGAGGTATCAAACGCAAGAAAATGGCCGTTTTTAAGCATTAAATAAGGGTTTTAGACAATAAATACGGGCGCGAGCAGCTATTAATAACGTAGCATATTTTTCAGCCCTGAACTTGATTATCTAGCCTGCAGCGCGCGCTGCCAATGGCCCACCCGATAATCTGCGCATGCGCCCATCACCTTACGCCGCCCAAGTCACTAGACCGCTGCTGGCGGCCTGTCTTGCTACGTTCAGCCTGCTCGCCAGCGCCCAAACGCTGCCGCCTGAAGTCAGCGCCGCACTGGCTCGGGCCAAGGTGCCGCCCGAGGCGCTGGCCGCTGTGGTGATTGATGCCGCGCCCGCCTTGAACGGCAAGGGGGTGCCGCTGCTCAGCTACCGCGCCAACGCGCAGGTTAACCCCGCATCGGTCATGAAGCTGGTGACCACTTACGCGGCGCTAGACTTGCTGGGCCCCGCCTACACCTGGAACACCGCCGTGTACACCGACGGCGCCATAGCTAACGGCACGCTCAATGGCAACCTGATTATTCAGGGCAAGGGCGACCCCAAGCTGGTGCTGGAGCGGCTGTGGCTGCTGCTGCGGCGCGTGCAGGGCCTGGGCATTAAAACCATCAGCGGCGATATTTTGCTGGACCGCAGCGCGTTTGCCACCCAGCCGCCTAACCCGGCAGACTTTGACGGCGAGCCGCTGCGGCCCTACAACGCCGCGCCCGATGCGCTGCTGATCAACTTCAAATCGGTCGTCATGACGTTTGTGCCAAACCCCGGTGCAGGCGTGGCCAGCGTCAGTTTTGAGCCGCCGCTGGCCAACGTGCAAATGCAGGCCAGTGTGCCGCTGGCCGCTGGCAAAAACGGCGCTGCTTTGGCTGATTGTGGTGACTACCGGGGCGCGCTGGCGGCTGATTTCAGCGACCCGTTTCGCATCAGTTTTAAAGGCAC
>JANMWH010000107.1:0-5864 GCA_031393945.1 Polaromonas sp.
GCGGCCGTGGTTTCTAGCCTCCACCAGCAGCACGGCGTAGCCGGCTTCATGCAGCGTGATGGCGGCGGGCAGCAAATTGCTGGCGTTGCCGCCCCAGCCGTGCAGCAGCACAGCGGCGGGGCGCGGGCCGGGCAGGGTGGATGCGGCGTACCAGCCGAACAATTGCAAACCCTCAGTTGCCGGTATGCGCACCGCACTGGCCTGCAGGCCGTGTTCATCAGGTTGTGACCCTGGCGGCATGGCGGTGGGGGCCAATACGGCGTCTAACCAGTGCCACACGCTCGACAACTTTGAGCTGACACTGGGCGGCAGGCTTGCATGAATCGATTGCGGCATGTCAATCATTACAAGGGCCGCCAATTGGTTTGGCCAGCAGCCATGCCGCCAGCTTTTTGTAGGAAAAAGTGCTGCGCAACGCCCTTACGGTGAGGGCTGGCCGCCCGCTTTATCAGTCAGTGGTGAAAAGCGCTCGTCTGCACGGGTAATGACCGGCAGCACGCGGCTTGCTGTCAGCCAAGAGATACCGAACGCAATCAGGCCCGTGTGCTCTACGTAAAAAGTTAGCCTTGCCCCATTCAAGCCAAGGCCGTTCATTGCCGCGCTCACCATGCCGCCAGAAACTTTGTCAAATGCCAGCACCACTATGGACAGGACGATGGCGATGCCGCACAGCAGGTAAATTGCCGCCCGCATGTTGGCCTGCATGTAGCCTTTGCTGCGAGCCCTTAAAAAAAAGATATAACAAAAGCCCGCCAGAACAACAAACATGGCGGTAGCTGCAGCCGCATGAACGTACGGAATGATTTCTGCCTGCTGGTCGCACTTGCAGGGGAAAAGGGCCACACAAATGGCTGCCAGCGATGCGACTTTGCTCATCACCATTTCACGAAACGACAGGCCGTTGTACGCCAGCAGAAATGCCGATATGGAGAACAAAAACCCGACAAAAAAGCTTTGCGCCCAGCCGCCAGCGTGATACGAAGCGCTGATGGAATTGATCGGCGCGCCCGCAAAAAAGCTGGTCAAGCTGCTGAGCGTTAACGCCATCACGCCAATAAGCAGCTTGATGGTGCGGTGGTCAATTTCTTCGCGGGCGGGTGTCCAATTCATTTGGCTTGTCTCCTTGGGCGAGGGCTACAAAAAAATCTGAGGGCATTTTGGCGGCAGTCTATCGCATGAAAGGTTTGACGGTGGCGATTCGGCACGGGTAGCTATCGGTGCAGTAAGCGCACCGAAGACCGCTGCAATGTGGCGTGCTGTGCTGACGAAGCTGCGCTTACCGGCCTGCGTCCGATGCCTACTGCCAAAATTAGTAGTCTTTCGGCTGCCTGAGCCAATAAAGATGGGCGCAAGCAGCTATTTAAAAAATAGCAAATACATAGACGCCCATGCGCGCTAGACTCACCGCTGCACACCGTTTTGCATTTACCGAGCCTTCTTTATGTCCTTAGACCCTACTGTTTCTGAAATTTTGTCAAGCCGCGTTGATCGCGCCGACGAGCCTTTTCCTGACCACCACAACGACCTGGCTGCTACTTTAAAGTTTGCCTGGCAAATGATCGGCCGGGGCGTACAAGACCGGCGCTCGGCCTTTCACACGCCCGTGTTTGCCACGCAAAGTGCTGACGGCCCGCAGGCGCGGGTGCTGGTGCTGCGCGCTGCTGATGCGCTGGCGCGGCTGCTGACTTTTCATACCGACACGCGCAGCGCCAAGCTGCCTGAGCTGGCCCTTGATAACCGCGTGGCGCTCACTTTTTATGATGCCGCCCGAAAGACTCAGTTGCGCGTGGCCGGTGTGGCCAGCGTGCACGCCAACGATGCAGTCAGCCACCAGCGGTGGGCTGCATCGCGCCCGAGTTCGCTGCGCTGCTACCTGGGCGCGCAGCCGGGCGGCATCAGTGCCGGGCCGACCAGCGGCTTGCCTGCGCAGGTGGAAGGCCGTGAGCCCGAGCCTGCCGAGCTGCAAGTGGCCGAGCCGCATTTTGCTGTGCTGCAAGTTGCTGTGCAGCGGCTTGAATGGCTGCACCTGCACACGCGCGGCCAGCGTCGCGCGGCGTTTAGTTGGTTGGACGACTCGCCGGAAAGCAGCTGCACGATGCAGTGGCTGAATCCGTAAAAAACACGAAAAAGCACCGAAAATACAGCCTAATTTGACCTGTAGCCCAATCAATACAGGCGCTATCAGCTATTAAATAAATAGCAATTCGGAGTCAACTTCTCGGCGCTAAAATAACTCGGGGTTGTTCAGTGTGGCTTGGCTGGGTTCGCTAATGGCCGTCAGTTGGTCAGCGGCGTAGGGCTGCAGCAACCTCTGGTAATTGGCTGCAGTGGCGGTGGTCGACGGGTTTAACCACTCGTCATAGTGCGCTTCGCTTAATACAACGACCATGCGTTTTTCGTCTTGTGGCTTGTGCAGGTGCTTCATCAGTGGGTGTGCATCAGCGTTGATGGTGAGCATGGTGAAGCTCATCGTCACTTCGCCGGTGGGTGCTGCCCAGCAGTCCCACAGCCCGGCAATGCCCATTGGCTGGCCGTCGGCGCGCTGCAGGCGGGTTGGCACGTGGCGGCCGCTGCGCCAGTCCGGCTCGTAGATTGCCTCGGCCGGCACAATGCAGCGCTGGCCTTTGGCCCAAGCACCGCTGAAGGTTGGGGCCGTGGCCATGCTTTCGCTGCGCGCGTTAAATGTCGACAGCTTGGGGTTCAACGCCTTGGTTGATGCCGCAATCAAACCCCAACGGGCGGCAACTGACTGCCGATCACCAAGCTGGGCCAGCACCACAGCTGCCGGGTAGGTGGGCCACATGTCTGTGAGGTTGGGGCAGGCAGGGGCCGGGGTGTGAAAGTGGCGCTCAAAGCGCTCTAGCGCAGTAACAGCTTGGTAGTGTGAGCACATGGGGCAGCTACAAGGCAAAGAAGACTGATGTTAAGGGTAAAAATGGCCGATAGCCCAATTAATACAGGCGCAAGAAGCTATGAATAGCGTAGCAATTATGCTGGCTTTTTAACCCGTAGTTCGAGTGTTTTCAGCGCCTTAAAGCAACCCCAAACACCAACTACGCCAAACAGCACCACGCCCAGACCGTAGCCGGCCAGCACACCTTTCACGCCGTAGTAGTGGCCACCCAGCCAGATAAATGGTGCTACGCCGAGCGTAGCCCGGCCCCAATTGAGCGCGGTGGAATACAGCGCAAAGCCGAGGTTGTTAAAAGCGGCATTGGCCACAAAGACAGCGCCGTTAAACACGAAGCTGACCGCAATGAATTGGCAGAAAAATACGATGACTTCGCGTCCTTCACCGGTTGCGCCAAATGCGTTCGCAATCACCCCACTGAGCAGCGCCAACACCAGCCAGGTCAGCAGCACGTACACCACCACCACTTTCAAGCTGTCCATCATGGTGGAGCGCAGGCGGTCATAGCGCCCAGCGCCCAGGTTTTGCCCCAAAATCGGCCCCACCGCGCCAGACAAGCCATACAGCGCGGCAAACGCCACCGGAATAATTCGCCCGACGATGGCCCAGCCCGAAATGGCGCTGTCGCCAAACGGCGCAATGGCTGCGGTGACAAAAGCGTTGCCCACCGGCGTGGCCACCTGCGTCAATATCGACGGCAAACCAATGGCGAAAAACGGTTTGGCAGTGGTCAGCAGTTCATGCTGCGTGGGCCAGGCCAGCAGGTGGTGAACGCGTACCAGCCCGTACAGCCCAACGCCCACCATCACGATACGTGCAGTGCCGGTGGCCAGTGCCGCGCCGTCCAGGCCCCAGCCAAAAACAAAAATAAACAGCGGGTCAAGCAGCGCTACTGCGGCGGCTGCGCTGAGCGTGACATACATCGCCCGCTTACCATCGCCCAGCGCCCGCAGCAGGGCGCTGATGCACATGCCCGCACCGAGTAGCGGCGCAGACGGCAGCACCCAGTGCGTGAACCGCAGCGCCAGGTCGGCCGTAACGCCGGTGGCGCCCAACAGCCCGAGCAAGTTGCCAACAAACGGGTACAGCGCCAGCGAGCCCAACACCATGCTGCCCACCATCAGCGCCAGCGACGCACCGGCCATGTGCCGCGCCTGGTCGCGGTCACCTCTGCCCAATGCGCGTGACGTAATGGCGCTGACTGAAATTGCCAAACCAATCGACAGCGATACAACAAAGAATAGCAGCGTGCCCGCGTAGCCCACCGCCGCCGCCAGCTCTTTTTGGCCCAACAGCGAGATATAAAACAGGTTCAGCAAGTCAACTGCAAACACAGCAATCAACCCGACTGAGCCGGACACGGTCATGTTTAAAACATGTTTAAGCGTTGAACCGGCAATGAACTTGCCTGCTGCGGGCGGGCGGGTAGGCGCACTCGGGGTGGGCGTGGGGCTGCCTGCGGGGGTGGGCGGGTCGTTGAGAGTAGAAGGCGTGAGGGACATTAAACGATGGTGGTCTGATGCGGGCGTGGGCCACTGGCAAGTCGAAAAAACCGCAATGTATTGATTGTGCAGTGGCCGTCAGTATTGCGCTTGAAGCCTGCCGATGCCAGGTGGCAGCTGGCACTTTTTGTTTTGCAAGCAAGGTGCCAAGATAAGTGCGGCGGCGCGGCCAAACAGCTTGATTTACGATAGGCAATGTCTTCCGGTTCCCCAGGGTCATCCTCACCTTCCTCCGCAGCTGCTTCACCACCCGCACCTCGTTTAACTGCGCTGCGGCCAGACGCCGAGGTGATGGGCCTGGTCGGCATTGCCCACCTCATCAGCCACTTCAGCCAGCTGATTTTGGCGCCGCTTTTTCCTTTGCTGAAAATTGAGTTTGGCGCAAGTTACACCGAGCTGGCTTTTTTGCTGACCGTATTTTTTGTTGTGTCTTGCGCAGTGCAAGCGGCGTCGGGCTTTTGGGTTGACCGCTACGGCCCACGCCCTATTTTGTTTGCGGGGCTGACGCTGCTGGGCGCAGCTGCTTTGGGTTACGCAGTCAGTACCAGTTACTGGATGATGGCTGCGTTTGCTGTGGTGGCAGGAGCGGGCAACGGTGTGTTTCACCCGGTTGACTACACGCTGCTGAATCGCAAAATCAGCAGCCATCGGCTGGGCCATGCCTACAGCGTGCACGGCATTACTGGCAGCTTGGGCTGGGCATTGGCACCTGCTCTGATGGTGCCAGTTGCCTACGCCTATTCATGGCGGGCAGCGGTGGCTACCGCTGGTGTGCTGGCGTTTGCGGTGCTGGCGCTGTTGGTGCTGAACCGCCGCAAACTGCAACTGCCCGATGCGCCTGCGGCCAAGAGCGACCAAGCCGTACACAGCAGCTTTGCGTTTTTGCGAATTCCGGCTGTGTGGATGTGCTTTTCATTCTTTTTCTGGAACGCTGCAGCATTAAGTGTGGTGCAAGCGTTTGCGCCAGAAGCCGCGCGCCAGCTGCACAACGTTCCTGTTGCCCTGGTTGCTACTTGCCTGACGATTTACATGCTGCTAAGCGCGGTTGGTATGGTGCTGGGCGGGTTTTTAGCGGCCGACCCGTCGCGCTGCGAACGGATTGTTGCCATGGCTTTCAGCGCTGCAGCGGCTTTAGCGTTGCTGCTTGCATGTGGTCAGTTTGGCGGCCTGGGGCCTTGGGTGGTACCTGCGCTGTTTGGCGCGATGGGGTTTGCATCGGGCATAGCGGGGCCGTCGCGTGATTTGCTGGTCAAGCGCTCAACACCGGCCAACGCAACGGGTCGGGTGTACGGGGTGGTGTATGCGGGGCTGGACATTGGCCAGGCAGCCGCACCGCTGGCGTTTGGCTTGATGATGGACAACCACCAGTACCGCAGCGTGTTGCTTGGTTTGGCGTTACTGCAAGGGGTGCTGATTGTTAGCGCTCTGAATGTGCAGCGGGTTCGGCGCAC
>JANMWH010000138.1:0-1848 GCA_031393945.1 Polaromonas sp.
GCCAGCGTTTTGCTGAAGCTGCCCATATAAATGCAACCATCGGGGTTGCGTGCGGCTAGTGGCAGGGGTGGCGGCTGGTCAAACCACAAGTCACCGTAGGGGTTGTCTTCAACAATCGGCAGACCGATTCGCGCGGCGGTGGCGCTCAGCTCGGTTCGCCGCGCTTCACCCATCAATCCGCCCGTGGGGTTTTGAAAATTCGGCACGACATAGAAAAACCGTGCATCTCTGACTTTGGCCTGCAGATCGGCCAGGTCCACACCTTCTGCATCGCTGGCCACACTAACAAACTGCGGCTGCATGGGGGTAAAGGCTTGCAGTGCGCCCAAATACGTCGGCGTTTCAACCAGCACTTTTGAGCCCTTGTCGATCAAAATTTTGCCGATCAAGTCCAGCGCCTGCTGGCTGCCGGTGGTGATCAATACCTGCGCCGGGTCAACCGTCCACGGTAGCGAATCGGCGACCCATTCACGCAGCGGCGCGTAGCCTTCGCTGGCCGCGTATTGCATCGCGCCTTCGCCATCGGTTTTAAGCACGGTGGCGCAGGCCGCGGCAAACGCATCAATCGGGAAAGTTTTGGGTGAGGGCAACCCACCCGCAAAGCTGATGATGCCGGGCTTTTCAGTAAGCTTCAGTATTTCGCGAATCACCGACGGGTTCATTTTTTCTGCGCGTTCGGCCTGTGTCCACATCATCTCTAGCTCCTTTACTTCGACTTTTACGTTGGCTTACCCACTGGCATTTTCTTGCCGATAAAAACGGTAGCAATCACCGCCAGACCAAAGCCAACTGTCACCGCATCCAGCTTTTCACCCAACAACGGTATGGCAAACAGCATCGACATGAATGGCTGCACCAATTGCACCTGACTCACCCGCACGGTGCCGCCAAGCGCCAGCCCGCGGTACCAGGCAAAAAAGCCCAGCCACATCGAAAACACCGCGACATAAGCGAAGCCCCACCAGGCGCCTGGCTTGATGGCTTGTACTGGCCACGAATAGATGCTGAGTGGCAGTGTCAAAGGCAATGAAATCACCAGCGCCCAGCAAATCACATGCTCAGCCCGCATGTGCCCAGCGAGGCGGCCGCCGTAGCAATAACCCACCGCCGCGCACAGCATGGCGGCCAGCAGCAACAAGTCGGCAAAGCTGATGGAAAGAGCGCCACTTGTGCTGCCCGAGCGCAGCACGGCAAACACCACCACCAGCGCGCTGCCCAAACCAGCGCACAACCAAAACCCGATGGACGGGCGCTGGCGGTGCAGCAACGCGCCGACGGCTGCGGTAGCTAGCGGCAGCACACCCACAATTACACTGGCGTGCATCGCTTCAACATAGCGCATGGCGATTGACGTGAACAGCGGAAAGCCAAACACCACACCGCCAGCGGTGATCACGAGCGGCAACCAATCACCACGCGCAGGCATGGGGGCGCGAGTGATAAAAAGCAGCGCGGCTGATAAACCCGCAGCCACCACCGCGCGCCCCATGGCGATGAACAAGCCCGACATTTGCGGCGCATCGGGCGTGCCCACGGCCAGTCGGGTCATGGGCAGCGTGACTGAAAAAATCACAATGCCGAGCAGCCCAAGCCACAAGCCTTTGCTAATTTGCGCGCCAGTGCTCATGCTCATATCGTCGCCATCCAAAAAGCCGTCATCACCAGCACCAGCGCCATGGCTCGGTTAAACCGCATCAATCGTTGGCCAGAACCGTTTGGCCCCGCCAGCCAGTCTTTGAGCAACGCGCCCACCAGCGCGTAAGTTAGGTTGCTGAAAAACGCAAACGCCAGCATCAGCGGCAGCACGATGGCAAAGCGCTCGCCGATGTTGGCGCGCCCGGCAATCCA
>JANMWH010000196.1:0-2311 GCA_031393945.1 Polaromonas sp.
TTGAATTGCAAGTTCGAGCTGTTGAAGGGAAAAAGCGACTTGAAGGCGTGTACGGCGGCGGTAACGGCAGAACTGTTTACCTAGAATGGTAAACAGTTGGAGCAACACTCCATTAGGCACAGCCAAAAGTAAGAGCTAGCGGCGGCAGAAACTGAATTGAAAGTCAAGCGCTAGATCCCCATTTTTACTGGCCAAAGTAGCCACGCTGGACGAGCGGGAAGAAGGCCCGCCTTTGATTGACGGGCCGGAGCTTCTGCAAAATCTCGCGCAGATTGCTATTGAGACTGAGTTTCTGGCTGCTCTTGACACGTAAAAAATCAGTCGTCGCTAGAGGCATCCAGCCCGGGAAACAGCACCTCCGTGAACCCAAACTGCGTGAAGTCTTCAACCCGCATCGGGTACAGCTTGCCAATCAAATGGTCGCACTCATGCTGCACCACCCGTGCGTGAAAGCCGTCTACCGTTCGGTCGATGGGGTCGCCATATTGGTCAAAGCCGGTGTACCTGATTCGCGCAAAGCGCGGCACCACACCGCGCAGGCCGGGTACTGACAGGCACCCTTCCCAGCCGTTTTCTTTGACCTCATCAAGCGGCGTGATGATGGGGTTGAGCAGCACGGTGCGCGGTATCGGCGGCGAGTCGGGGTAACGCGGGTTGACTTCGTCAGTGCCAAAAATCACCAGCTGCAAGTCAACGCCAATCTGCGGCGCTGCCAGGCCCGCGCCGTTGACTGAACGCATGGTGTCGAACATGTCGCTGATGAGTAAGTGCAGCTCGTCGGTGTCGAACTCGGTGATGGGTGGAGCAATGCGCAGCAGGCGCGGGTCGCCCATTTTTAGGATGGTGTGGATGGTCATAACTTGGCAGCGTTCCACGCCGCTTGTGCTTTGCGCATCAGGCTTGCATGCAACAACCCTAAGCGTGGCAAATGAGGTGCGCTGGCTGATGGAGGCGGTTTGAAATAGTCATTGCTGTAAGGCAACTCAACTGTCTTGTTGAAGTCGAATTTGGTGTCAAAACTTAGACCCGCCAACGCATAGGCAGCCTCGTCTTTAAAAGTAATTGCGAATTCGCCAGCTCGCATTGAGCGCGTGTTTTTACTCGTCCCGTACGCAACCAGCACATAAAAACAAGGCGCATGGTCGTCAAACACTTTGATCGCCAAAGCAGGTCGAGGTTTAGGGCCTGGCACTAAATCGGGCAGGTGCGGAAACTGGCACCACACAATTTCTCCGACAGTCGGCTCTGGCCACCAGATGATTCCCGGCTGCTGATCAGTCAAAGAGGCTCGCCTTGATTGACTTCAACTGATTTTGTGGAACAGCTTTTTTGATGGCAGCCATTTGCTTGGCCGTGAGGGGCCCATCATCCGGCTCATAAGTTGGCAACACTTCACTAGCGAGCTTCAACGCTGCATAGTGCAGCACTTCAGATTCACGCTTGTAGCCCAACTGCTTGGCTAGCTTTGAGAGCGTAGCGCGTGAGACTTTTGTAGCAGTGTCGGTGGGCTGAAAGCGCATTAACAGCGCGTCGGGTGGGGAAGAGACTGCGGCGGTCATGAGTTGCTCCTTTTGATATCGTAATGATATCAAATTTGATTGTGAATCGTTGGCGCGACTTGCAGGCTTCTGCGGCCATGATTCCTTGCGTGACAAGCGCTATCAACGCCAGTAGCGCTGACCGCGGTGCCAGTAGTAGGCCCGCGGCGGGGGTGGCTGCACAATGACGACGGGCGCTGCCTCTACGTACAAGGGCACTGGCCGAATCACCACTGGCCGCGGGCCGATGGGAGCGACTACGCAACCGGACAACATCGCGGTACCGGCCAGTGCAGACGCTAGCAAGGCAAGGCGCGGAAAAGCGGTAAAACGAAACATGCAAAGCTCCTCAAACGCAGGAGCAAAAACAAAACGAATCGCCAGTTTAAAAACCCCTGCTCTGCTTTCAACGTGCGAGCGGCAGGCGGCTGGGACAGCTTCAATGCAAAGCCCAGTAACGGCTTGTAAGCGCGCTGAAGGGCTTAAAATTGGGAGAAAATAAGGCTGCAGCGTAATGAATACGGGCGCGAGTAGCTCCTGAATGCGTAGCGTTTAGCGGCGGCGACTAACCGACCCGCTTACTTACCCACCTGCCAACTAGCCCATCAAGTCACCCGCCGACTCCTGCACTGATCAGCTGCAGCGCTGCCGCCTCATCAACCACAGCAACACCCAGCTCGCGGGCTTTGTCGAGCTTGCTGCCAGCGTCAGCACCCGCCAGCAAATAGTCGGTTTTCTTGCTCACGCTGCCGGCGACTTTTGCCCCGGCAGCT
>JANMWH010000198.1:0-15070 GCA_031393945.1 Polaromonas sp.
GATTTTTATATTGACCCATGGCGGCCAGTGGCGCGGGCAGTGATCACGCACGCCCACGCAGACCACGCACGTACGGGTCACGGCCATTACCTTGCCGCTGCGCCCGCTGAAGGCGTGCTGCGGTCACGTCTGGGTGCAAACATTGCGATGCAAAGTTTGCAGTATGGCGAGCAGGTCACGCACAACGGCGTGTCGGTGTCTTTGCACCCGGCCGGGCATGTGCTGGGCTCGGCGCAGGTTAGGCTGCAGCATGGTGGGCACACCTGGGTGGCCAGCGGCGACTACAAAGTTGCGCCAGACAAGACTTGCGCGCCTTTTGAGCCGATGCGCTGCGACGTGTTCATCACCGAATCAACCTTCGGCTTGCCGATTTACCGCTGGCGTGACGATGCAGAAGTGTTTGCTGAAATTAATGCATGGTGGGCGGCCAACGCAGCTGTGGGGCGCGCCAGCGTACTGATGTGCTACAGCTTTGGCAAAGCGCAGCGGATTTTGAGCGGCGTAGACCCGTCGATTGCGCCCATAGTGGTACACAGCGCAATTCAAACCCTCAACGCCGCTTACCGCGACGCTGGTGTGAATTTGCCTGACACAAAACTGGTCAGCGAAGTGACTGACCCAGCAGACTTTAAACGCGCGCTGGTGTTGTGCCCACCGAGTGCTGCGTCGTCTCCCTGGGCCAAGCGCTTTGGCGACTTCAGTGATGCGTTTGCCAGCGGCTGGATGCAACTGCGCGGCGCGCGGCGCAGGGGCAGTTACGACAAGGGCTTTGTACTGAGCGACCATGCCGACTGGCCTGGGCTGATGGGCGCGATTGGTGCCACGGGTGCCAATCGAGTGATCGTTACGCACGGCAGCATTCCAGTCATGGTGCGGTACTTGACTGAGCAAGGCCTGCAAGCAGAGTCCTTTCACACCGAATACGGTGACGATGCAGCCGATGAAAAAGCCGAACCAGCAGTGCCCGCATGAAGCACTTCGCCAATTTGTTTTCAGAGCTGGACAGCACCACCTCCACCAATGCCAAAGTTGCTTCGCTCAAGCAGTACTTTGAACGGGCCGCACCAGAAGACGCCGCGTGGGCGGTGTATTTTTTATCAGGCGGCAAGCCCCGACAAGTTGTGAAGACTGCCGCGCTGCGCGCGCTGGCTACCGAGGCAGCGGGCATTGAGGACTGGCTGTTTGAAGAGTGCTACCAGGCAGTGGGCGACCTGGCCGAAACCATTGCCTACGTGCTGCCACTTGACTTTGAGCCCAGCGATGTGGGCCTTGCCGTGTGGATGGAAGACCGCTTGCTGCCTTTGCGCGGTTTGGCCGACGCAGAGGTGGCTCTGCGTGTCAAAAGCTATTGGCGTGAGCTGGATTCACGCGGGCGATTTTTGCTTATCAAGCTGGTAGGTGGCGGCTTTCGCGTTGGCGTTAGCAAGCTGCTGGTGCAACGCGCGCTGGCTGCCTATTCAGGGTTAGATGCCAAGCGCATCGCCCAGCGCATGATGGGCTACGCAGACGCCAAAGTGCTGCCGACCGCCAGCCGATTTCAAGCGCTGATTGCGCAGACTGAATCCGGCGCTCTTGATGTGATGGACGCAGGCCAGCCGTACCCGTTTTTTCTGGCCCATCAGCTTGATGCCCAGTTGCCAGAGCTGGACACCAAACTGGGCCCAGTCAGCGACTGGCAAGTTGAATGGAAGTACGACGGCATTCGCGGGCAAATCGTCAAGCGGGCAGGGCAGGCGTGGGTATGGTCGCGTGGCGAAGAGCTGATGACTGAGCGCTTTCCCGAGCTGGTGGCGCTGGCGCAGCGCCTGCCAGATGGCACGGTGCTAGACGGTGAGATTGTGGTGTGGGCTGACAGCGCGCCAGCAGCGTTTTCGACTTTACAACAACGGATTGGCCGTAAAACGCTCGGCAAAAAAATCCTCGCTGATGCACCCGTTACCTTCATGGCGTATGACTTGCTTGAAGTGGGCGGCCAAGACATTCGGGCGCAGCCCCAGCATGTACGCCGTGTGCAACTTGAGCAAGTCATCACCGGCACTGATTTCAAGTTGTCGCCGATTGAGCGCTTGGCCTCATGGCAAGATTTTGCGGCACTGCGCACTGAATCTCGCGCACGTGGCGTGGAAGGCTTCATGCTCAAGCGCCTGGACGCCGCCTACGGAACCGGGCGAACCAAGGCCGACGGCTTGTGGTGGAAGTGGAAAATCGAGCCAATGACGATTGACTGCGTGTTGATTTACGCGCAAGCCGGGCACGGCAGGCGCGCTTCGCTCTACACCGACTACACCTTTGCAGTGTGGAGTCGCCCGCCGCTTGATTCCGACGAGGCCGACGCGGTGATTGCTGCTATTGAAAAACGCGAACCCGCCAAAGACGGCGCGCTGCAACTCACCGCGTTTGCCAAAGCTTATTCCGGCTTGACCGACGTTGAGTTCAAACAAATCGACAGTGTGATTCGAAAAACCACGCTAGAAAAATTTGGGCCCGTGAGAAGTGTGAAACCCACGCTGGTGTTTGAGCTGGGCTTTGAAGGCATTAACTTGAGCCCGCGACACAAAAGCGGTATTGCGGTGCGTTTTCCGCGCATGCTGCGCATCCGTTCAGACAAACCCATTCATGAAGCCAACACCGTTGACGACCTGAAGTTGCTATTAATATAGAAGCTGCTTGCGCCCGTATTTATTGGGCTACAGCACTAAAACATACCTGTTTTGAGCTAATTTATGCCCTTTTAGCGCCTATTTTGGGTAAGGGATTATTGGGCTGAAAAACTGCCCGCAGCGGCATCCCACAATTGTTCAGGCTTGAGGTGCTTTTTTAGCGCGGCGTTGACTGCTGCTGCATCCAGTTGCTGATACGCAGCGTCAAAATTAGCAGCGATGTCCAGGGCCAAATCAAAGCGCATGTTGTTGGCAATGGCGACAACTGCATTGGCAGGAACGGTGCGCTGCTCGGCGCGGCGTGCCAGGATGGCCGACTTCGCAAAGTTCACTTCAAGCGCGCCAAAACCAGACTCTCTTTTTTCCACCAGCACCTCGCGCACAGCTGCGCGCAGCTTGGCCAGGTTGGCGGGCGCAAAGCTGGCCGTGATGTCAATGGCTGCGGTGTTGCCAAGTCGCGGCACAGCCAGGTTGGCCGCTACGCCGTAGCTCAAGCCGTCTTTTTCGCGGATGCGCTCACGCAGACCCTGAAAGCTCAGCAGTTGTACGGCGGTAAACAGCGCCGGAAAATCCGCGTCGCTTTCATTCATGCTTACCGCCAGGCGACCTGCGTAGTTGGCATTGGCTTTGTCGGCCACCGCAATTGACAAGGTGTTGTCAGCGTTGCTTTGGGGTGCGGCATAGCTGCTGGCCCAAGGGGCGTGCGGCTCGGCGCTGGTCCAGTCGCCCCACAGCGTTTGCAATTGCGTTTGCACGCTGGTCAATTCAACCGGCCCTAGCAGCACCAGTTCGCCGACACGGGCTGAGCCAAAACGTTGCCAGTAGGCCTTCAGCTCAGCGGCGGTTGCAGCTCGAATCTGCGCTTGGGTTTCATCAAAGGTGCGGACTTCTCGTGGGTCGCCGTCGCCGTACAGGCTTTTTGGCCGGTAAGCACGGTCTACCGCATTACTCGCCAGTGCGGCTGGCGCTGACTTGGTGCCTTCAAGTGTGGCGGCCATGGCCAGCTGCAGGCGCTTGAAAGCTGCGTCCCCGAAAGTTGACGAGCGCAGCAGCTCGTCAAGCAGCGTCAATACAGCAGCGGTGTTGTTCGCTGGGAATTCCAGGTTGGCATTTAAAAAACCAGTCGAGCTAAAAAAGCCAATCGTTGCATCAAGCGCCTGCAGGCGTGACTTGATCTCTAGCGCCTTGGTCGTGTTGGTGCCCTCTACCAATTGGCTGCCCAGCATGCTGGCCAGCACCGCGCTGCCTTTGAGTGAGTCAGTCGTGCCCCAACGCAGCCGCAAAGTGCCGGTCACACGGTTGTCTTTGCTGCTGCGCGGCAGCACGGCTACTTGCAAGCCAGGTGCGCCCGCAACCGTCAGCCTGTCGCGCTGGGTTCGCAGCAAAACTTGGGCGGGGGTCAGTTCAAAATTCTCAGCTTTGACGACTTCGCTTGGCACCGCAACAGCCGCAATGATCGGCAGGTCTGATTTTTGGCTGGGTAGCGTGCTGTCGCTGGACACCAGTTCGCTGGTGCTGGGTGCAGACGTCGCTGGCGCGCGCGCCGTTTTTAGCGCCGCGTCGGCGGGTAGCGGCAAGTAAGTACCTGCCGTGCGGTTACTGGCCAGCAAGTAGCTGCTGGCCAGCTGGCGAACCTCTTGCGGAGTGATGGCTGCGAGCGCGTCGCGCACGCCAAAAATCAGGCGCCAGTCGCCCATGGCGACCATTTCGCTCAAGGCTTGCCCGGTGGCTTCCGCGTCGCGCAGCAGGGCGCGCCAGTTGGCCAGAAGTGTTTGACGTGCGGTTTGTACTTCTGCGTCAGTAGGTTGGTAAATTTCCATCACCTTGGCCAGCGCCGCGGCTGAAGCGATGGCTTTGATGGCGTATTGGTCGTCACTGATGCCGTCGGCTTTTTCGGGTAGGCCAATGCCGGCCACTAAAAAGCCGGGTTCACGGGTAGAGGTGTAACTTGCGTATTCAGTCACCGCCAGTTGGGGAACCACCAGCGCTCTGACCAGCGGGCCGCCGCGCTGGCTCAAGGTTTCGGCCAGCAAGCGCGCTGTAACGCCTTGCCGGGTGCCGCCCGCTGGCATGCGGTACAACACTGCCGTGCTGGCAAAGCCGCCGGTGCGCCGCAACGTTACGCTGCGCTCGCCGTCTTGAACCGGGTCAAGCGTGTACGTGACGGGTAGCGGCGTGTCGGGATTGGCAATCGCGCCAAAAGCTGATGCAATTTTCAGCTTGACGGCATCCACGTCAAAACGCCCTGCGATGACCAGCGTCGCGTTGTCGGGGCGGTAGTGCTTTCGGTAAAAAGCGTACAGCCCGTCTAGCGGCATGTTTTCAATATCGGTTCTGGCGCCCAGCACGCTGTGGCGGTAGCCGTGGTAGCTAAAGGCAATGCTGCGCATGCGGTCGCCAAGTACGCGGCCGGGCTCGTTTTCGGCGCGCTCAAACTCGTTGCGCACTACTGTCATTTCTGTGTCTAAATCAGTCCGACTGAATTTGGCCTGCGTCATCATCGTGCTGAGCCAACCCAGCATGAAGTCCATGCGTTTGGCCGCTTCGTTGTCGTTGCTCAAAAAGCTTGCAAAGTAGTTGGTGCGGTCAAACCAGGTGGTGCCGTTCCAGCGCATACCGAGTGACTGCATCTCACGTTTGGGGTCTTCAATTGCACCGCTGGCCTTAAACAGCATGTGCTCAAGCAGGTGCGCTGAGCCAGTCTGCCCCGCGCTCTCGTGGCGCGAACCGACCCGGTAGGTGATATTGACCGTTGCCACGGGCTTGGTGCTGTCTGGCACCAAGAGCACCTGCAGACCGTTAGGCAAAGAATATTCGCTGATGTTTTCAAGCGTGCGCACCAGCGTGAGTTGCGCGTGCGCAGCCCAGGAGCCAACGATCAAAGTGAGGCAAACGATGAGTTGTTTCATGGTGTAACTTTAAACTGCGGCAATGGGAAAGCCAAGGCGGTGCAGTTATCCCACGTGCTGCCTGCGGCCCAAGTCGTTTAAAAGCTATAAAAACTATAGCTGCTCGCGCCCATTAAATGGGGCTAAGATGTATGAAACATACCAATACAGGCTCAAAAAACCTTTGAAACATCTTCAGGGTCGCGCGCTGGTAATATAGTGTGAAATGCTTATGAAAACTACTCTAAACCCATCAGGCGAAGCGCATCAAGACGACATCGGCACGCCGATGTCTGTGAAAATTCGCGAACGCATCGCAGCGGCCCATAAACGTTTTAACGCTAACGACAACATTAGCCAGTTCATCGAACCTGGCGAGCTGGACAAGCTGCTGGATGAAGTTGAAATCAAAATGCAGGGCGTGCTGGAAAGCATGGTGATCGACACCGCCAGCGACCACAACACGAACAATACCGCGCGCCGCGTGGCCAAAATGTATTTGAACGAAGTGTTCAAAGGCCGCTACGTGCCGCAGCCGCCGATTACCGAGTTCCCCAATGCCGAGCATTTGAATGAGTTGATGATCGTTGGGCCGATTACTGTGCGCAGCGCTTGCTCGCACCATTTGTGCCCCGTGATCGGGCAGATCTGGATTGGCGTTTTACCTAACGAGCACACCAACGTGATTGGTTTGTCGAAATACGCACGCCTGGCCGAGTGGATCATGGGTCGCCCGCAAATTCAAGAAGAGGCCGTGGTGCAGCTGGCTGATTTGATTCAAGAAAAAACGTCTCCCGATGGCCTGGCCATCGTCATGGAAGCAAGCCACTTTTGCATGGGCTGGCGCGGCGTAAAAGACCTGGACAGCAAGATGATCAATTCCGTCATGCGCGGCCGGTTTTTGAAAGACCCGAACTTGCGCCGCGAATTTTTGGCTTTGATTCCCAAGGCGTCGTCGAAGTAACAGTCTTTCAATTTACGGCTTGTCGAGCAAAGCTCGATTCGTTTTAAGCACTCGGTTTTTGTTGAGGAATTCACATCATGTTGGTACGTCTTTTATACGCAAGCCGGGTAGTTGAGCCGGCGGCTTCTGCTACTGAATCCATTCTTGCGCAGTCTCGCACGCACAACCCAGCCAGCGGCATTACCGGCATTCTGTGCTACGGCGGCGGTATATTTTTGCAGGCGCTTGAGGGCGGCCGCATGCAGGTCAGCGAGCTGTATGGACACATTCAAAAAGATGCGCGCCATAAAGATGTGGTGCTGCTGAGCTATGAAGAAATCAGCGAGCGGCGCTTTGGCGGCTGGACGATGGGCCAGGTGAACGTGGCCAAACTGAACAATTCCATTTTGTTGAAGTATTCTGAAAAGCCCGAGCTCGACCCGTATTCGGTGTCGGGCAAGATGTCGTTGGCGCTGCTTGAAGAGCTGATGGCCACGGCGTCCATCATCGGCCGGTCTTGAAGTGACTGTGCTGCTGGGCTGCGATTTTTCTAGCAGCCCCACCCGCCAAAAGCCGATTGTTTTAGCCATTGGCGCCAGTAAAAACGGGCGCGTTCAGCTATCAAAAACAGAGTACTTGCCGTCGCTTGACGCGTTTGACACGTGGCTTGCGCAACCCGAACCTTGGCTGGGTGTGTTTGATCTGCCGTTCGGTTTGCCGCGCGAGCTAATTGAGCATTTGGCCTGGCCTGCTGCCTGGCCGGCCTTGATGGCTTACTACGCCAGCTTGAGCCGCGAGGAAATTCGCGATACCTTCGCTGCGTTTTGCAACGCCCGCCCAGTAGGCGGCAAGTTTGCGCATCGCGCTTGTGATGTACCAGCGGGCTCCAGCCCGTCCATGAAGTGGGTGAACCCGCCAGTGGCCTACATGCTGCATGCGGGCGCGCCACGCTTGCTGGCCGCAGGGGTAGACCTGCCGGGGCTGCATGCAGGCGACAAAAATCGCGTGGCACTAGAAGGCTACCCAGGGCTGCTGGCGCGCGAGGTCCTGGGCAAGCGCAGCTACAAAAGCGACACCAAGGCCAAGCAAACGCCTGATCGCCTCATTGCACGCAAAGACCTGATTACCGCGCTTGAGCTGGGCCAAACCCAACTTCAACTGCGGCTAAAACTCACCCACGCACAGCGCGACATGCTGGTCGAAGACGCCAAAGGCGACAGCCTGGATGCGGTGCTGTGCCTGATGCAAGCCGCTTGGGCAGAGGCGCAGCATGAGTCAGGCGCGGCTAACTATGGCCTGCCAGCCAACATCGATCCGCTTGAGGGCTGGATCATTACTGCGTAAGTTGTTGCGTGAGCACAGCCAAAAACACAGCAATAAAAGCCGCACAGAAGACTGCGGGCAAAGCGCTGGAAGTGCAGGCGTGGATGGCCAGTCGGCAATGGCAGCCGTTTGCGTTTCAGCAAGACGTGTGGCGGGCTATGGCGCGGGGCGACAGCGGCTTGTTGCACGCCACCACAGGGGCCGGTAAAACCTATGCGGTGTGGCTGGGCGTGCTGCAGTATTTTTTAACCGCGCAGCCCGCGGCCAAAGACCAAAAATTACTTGATGCAGCTGCACCGCCCGCCAAACGCCGCAGCGCCGCACCACCGTTGTCTGTGCTGTGGATCACGCCCATGCGGGCGTTAGCCGCTGACTCGATGCGCGCTTTAAAAACGCCACTAGATGATTTGTTGCCGCACTGGACGCTGGGCGCGCGAACCGGCGACACGCCAACTGCCGAACGTGCCCGCCAAAGTGCACGCTGGCCCACTGCATTGCTGACCACACCTGAATCATTGAGCTTGATGCTGGCCAGAGCCAATGCGCCTGCCGAGCTGGCCACCGTGCAGGTGGTGATCGTTGACGAGTGGCATGAACTGATGGGCAGCAAGCGCGGCGTGCAGCTGCAGCTTGCTTTAGCGCGATTGACACGACTTAACCCGAAGTTGATGGTGTGGGGCATGAGCGCAACGCTGGGCAACCTTGATCACGCGCTGCAGTCGCTGCTGGGCCCCGAAAATCACCTGGCAGGCGGCGCTGCGCGGCAGATTGTGCAAGGCGGCACAACTAAAAAATTAGTCATTGACACGCTGCTGCCAGACAACCCGGGCAAGTATTCATGGGCGGGGCATTTGGGTGCGCGCATGGTTGACTCTGTGGTGCAAGCCATTGACGAGTCAGGCCCCACTTTGGTGTTTACCAACACGCGCTCGCAAGCCGAAATTTGGTACCAGCTGCTGCTTGCGGCCAAGCCCGACTGGGCGGGACATATTGCGCTTCACCACGGCAGCCTTGATAAAAGCGTACGGGCCTGGGTTGAACTGAGCTTGAAGGAAGGCCGACTTCGCGCAGTGGTGGCAACTTCGTCGCTCGATTTGGGTGTAGATTTTTTGCCGGTTGAACGCGTGCTGCAAATTGGCTCGGCCAAAGGCGTGGCCAGATTGCTGCAACGTGCTGGGCGCAGTGGGCACGCGCCGGGGCGCGCCAGCCGCGTCACGCTGGTGCCCACCAACACGTTTGAGCTGCTGGAAGCTGCAGGCGCGCGCAATGCCGCCATAGCAGGCAATATTGAAAAACGCGAGGTGCCTAGCCAGCCCTACGACGTGCTGGTGCAGCACATGGTTACTGTGGCGCTGGGTGGCGGCTTTACGCGCGCAGCGCTGTTTGCGGAGATTAAAACCGCCTGGAGCTACCGCGATTTAAGCCAGGCGGAATTCGACTGGGCACTTTCGTTTTGTGAGCGCGGCGGCAGCAGCTTGTCTGCCTATCCCGACTACCACCGCATTGCGCCTGATGCGCAAGGCGTGTACCGCGTGCCAAGCGCAGTCACAGCCCGCCGACACCGCATGGGCATTGGCACCATCGTCAGCGACGGCGCGCTGCAAGTGCAATACCAGCGCGGCGCCAAACTCGGCAGCGTAGAAGAGAGTTTTATTGCCCGGCTTAAAAAGGGCGACTGCTTCGTGTTTGCCGGGCGTTTGCTGGAGTTTGTGCGCGTGCATGAAATGACCGCGCAAGTGAAAAAAGCCGTTAAACCGAAAGGTGTCATCACCAGTTGGCAAGGCGGAAAAATGCCGCTGTCGTCAGAGCTGGCTGATGCCGTGCTGGCGCTCACATTGCGCGCCGCCCACGGCGACTTTGCTGAGCCCGAAATGCAGGCAGCGCAGCCGATGCTGCAAACGCAGCTGCTGCTGTCGAGTTTGCCGGTGCCGGGCACCTTGCTGGTTGAAACGTTTGCCTCGCGCGAGGGCCACCATGTGTTTGTGTACCCGTTTGCAGGCCGCCACGTTAATTTGGGGTTGGCAAGTTTGCTGGCCTGGCGTCTTGCCCGCCTGCAACCCGCCACCTTTAGCATCGCTGTCAATGACTATGGTTTTGAGCTGCTTTGCGCGCAGCCGTTTGACATTTCAGCAGTGCAAGACAAGTCGGTTTTTTCCAGCGGCGAATTGCTTCGTGACGTGCTGGAATCACTCAACTCGTCGGAGCTGGCGCGCAGGCGATTTCGAGAAATTGCGCGAATTTCAGGTCTGATTTTTACTGGCTATCCCGGTGCGCCGCAAAGCTTGAAGAGTCTTCAAGCGTCCAGCAGTTTGTTTTTCGATGTGTTTCAAAAATACGATGCTGACAATTTGTTGCTGGCTCAAGCCAGCAGAGAAGCGCTGTCGCAAGAGCTGGAGCTGTCGCGGCTGTCTGCCACGCTTGAGAAAATCAACGCGGGCACCTTGACGTTTCACGCCTTGAGCAAGCCCAGCCCACTTTGCGTGCCGCTGATGGTGGAGCGCTTGAGAGAAAAACTCAGCACCGAGCAGTTGTCGGCCCGGCTAGAGCGCATCGTATCGGGCTTGCAAGAACCTGCGGCGCCAAAACGGCGCAAAAGCACATCATGAGCAGACCATGGGCAATTTTGAAAAACATCTTTATTTAGGTCGATTTTAGGTGCTTGCTACCGGATTTGCCTCATAGATTCGGGCGCGAGCAGCTACTTAATAGATAGCGTAAATTGCCGGTTAACTTCGATTCAGCAAGGCAAAGGGCCGCGCTCATGGCTGCGCAAGGTGCTGTGCAGCTGTGATGGGCCCTCCAAAGTTTGACTCAGGGCCCGTATAAATTGGGCAGTCACGGTGTATGCTAAAAATTTTTAATGAAACAGTCAATACGGTTGAAAAACAGCACTTTTTTCGAGTCATTTAACTCTATAAGCCAATGGATACGGGCGCAAGCAGCTCCTAATTTAATAGTGTTTATGGCAGTGCTGGCTGTGCTGTTGCCAGTATCTCCTCAGGCACTAGCGGCTGCGCGGCGCGCCCAGTCAGGCGTGGTGACGTATGTGGTCGACGGTGACACGGTGTGGGTGCAAATCGGCGCGCACAACAAACCGCTCAAAGTACGCATTCAAGGCATTGACGCGCCGGAGATTTGCCAGGCAGGCGGCGCGCAAGCGCAGGCTGCGCTTAAAAGTCGGGTGCTGGGACAAAGCGTGACCGTCACGTCCGGTGCGCATGACGATTACGGCCGAGCGGTCGGCACCGTGTACCTGCAGGGCCAGGACATGGGCCGCTGGCTGGTGGCCAATGGCCACGCCTGGGTGTACACCTACCGCGGTAAAAAAGCGCCGTACGCCAGCGAATTTGCCCAGGCGCAAGCGGCGCGGCGCGGTCTTTTTGAACAAGCGCAGGCCGAGGAGCCGAGGCTGTTTCGCAAGGCGCATGGCAGTTGTTACCCTGCCAAAAACCGCCCCCCGTCCTACAAAAAAAGCGGCGGCCTCTGACGGCCTTGAGTCGACGGCAACTTTAAAGTTAATCGACAGGTGGCTACAACACGGCTACCTGCTATTTTTAACTTTTCAAAGGACGCATCATGAACAAAGACCAAATCAAAGGCCGCGTTGAGCAAGCAAGCGGCAAAGTCAAAGAAGCTGCTGGCAAAGTAGTGGGCAATGACAAACTGCAAACCGAAGGGTTGGCAGAGCAGGTTAAAGGCAAAGTTCAGGCTGGTTTTGGCGATGCCAAGCAACACGCCAAAGACAAAGCGCAAAAAGTCATCGACAAGTTGTAAAGGTGTACGTCATGACCACACATCAACACGCTACTGCACCTTATTCCTTCAAAACGCTGGCGCTGGCCTGTTCATTGGTGGCCTTGACGGCGCTGGGCGCCTGCAACAAAGCGGGTGAAAACGAGACGGCGGGTCAAAAGCTTGATGCAGCCGTGACCAGCACGGAAAAAGCGGCGGCAGAAGCGAAAGCCAAAGCCGAGACGTCAATGACCAATGCAGGTAATGCGATCAAAGACGCTACGCAAAAGGCAGAGGCTTCAGGCAGTAAGGCAACTGGCTCCATGATCGGCTCTGCCGACGATGTGGCGATTACCGCCTCGGTTGCAGCTGGCTTCGCCAAAGATGCCGACTTGAGCGCTATTAAAATTGACGTGGACACAAAAAATGGCAACGTCACCCTTTACGGCCCAGCACCGACCGCTGCCGCACGCGACCGGGCGACGACCATAGCGAAAAGCATCAAAGGCGTTACCGCAGTTGACAACAAGCTGGTCGTTAAAGGCAGCTGACCTGACAGGGTTGAAAGGCAACACCTCACAGGCCTTCAGCTTAAAGCAGCAAAACGCAAGAGGTTTGGCTGCTTGCGTTTTTTTATGTAGGTAGCGAACTGCTCGGCTCGGCAGGATGCTTCTGAGCCGCGCTCGCAATCACTTGGTGAACAAAATGCAGCTTGGCAACTGCTGGCTCCGGCAGTGCAAACGGGTAAAAATCGGCCTGCCCCATGGTGCGGTTCATTTCATTGAGTAAAACGGTCAAGCCAGTCCACTCGTTTAGAAACACTAAAAACGATTGTGCTGTCACCTCATTCGAATTTGATAAGGCGGCTGTAGTGAAGGGCGTGAACTCTAGCAGCCCGGCATTGATGCTCAAGCCAAAACTCGCAGCAGTGTCTAGCGTATCGCGCATGTGAAGATAATGCGCCCAGGTTTCTGCCCAGTCTTCCCAGGGGTGAGAGCTGGCGTAGCTGCTGATGTAATTGAGCTGCCAGTTATCGGGCGGCCCGTGGGCGTAGTTGTTTTGCAAACTGGCTGCGTAGTCTTGTGACTCATCGCCAAAGAGTTGCCGAAATGCCGCAAGTTGTGGAGAGTTTTTAAGCAGCCTGTCCCAGAAGTAATGCCCAATTTCGTGCCTGAAGTGGCCGAGCAATGTGCGGTATGGCTCGTGCATGGCACTGCGAATAGCTTCACGCGCAGCGTCGTCGGCTTCCTGTAAATTGAGCGTTATCAGGCCACTGTCGTGTCCGGTCAACACGGCGTGGGTGCCGGGCTGATCACTAACCAAGTCAAAGGCTAAACCGTTTTGCGGATCGTGGTACTTTGGAACAACTTGTAGCCCTAAACCCAGTACTCCCCCCAACATTCTGCGTTTGGCCAGTTCAATCCGGCCCCAGTACACGCTGTTTTCTGGGCGCGTTGGGTCCATCAAGTCAGGGATGGTGCGGTTGAGGCTGCAGGCCAAACACAGTGTGTTGGCTGCGGGCTGTTCCGCGTTAATCAGCCAGTTGCAAGCTGCCTTGGTGGGCAGGTTGGCGCAGCGTCGGTATTGTTTGGTTGCCTGAAATGAATCAGGCTCGGCAGATGTTGCGGGGCTTTGATTTGGAACGTCATAGCGTTGCCAGCTATCAAGCGATTGAGCCTGCGTTAATGGAATTAACAGTCCCAGATCAGGGTCGTACCCTAGTGGTGTGTTGCAAACCAGGCAGGTGCTGTTGCGAAAAAAGATCGGGTTGCCGCATTGGCAGTGGTAACGCTTTAGCATTTTTCTCAGCCCATTTGTCGGGCCTGCGTGACAAAGTACTGCAAATTGCCACTGGCCGACGAATGTCGACGAGTGGCAGGGTTAGCTATCAGGGGCGAACGACGATGTCGTTGCGTACGGCACGAACGTTCTTCACGCCGCGTGCGATAGCCTCGGCTTGGGCTTTTTCGGCACCAGATTTGGCGAAGCCGGACAATTGAACGGTGCCGTTCAGTGTTTCTACACTGATGGACGATGCCGCTACAGTTTTGTCTTCGATCATCTTGGCCTTCACGGAAGTGGTGATGCCAGCGTCGTCAACATAGGCGCCCGTGGTTTCTTGGCCCCGAACAACGGCGCAGCCAGTCGACAAAACGGTCATACCCGTGAGGGCGGCGAAGGCGCATACCAATGCGGCAGTACGTGTGTAGTTCATAAGATTTCCTCTGATTAGATTTAATAGGCTCAGTGCGAAGTTTGCGAAAGCCTGTTCGCCAGCGGCACCACGCTAGCGAGCAAACAAGGACTTGTGGTTAATCTTGCAGCCAGTCGGCGAGCTCATCGGCGTGCTCTTCTTCCTCTGCCAATATATCTTCCAACATGCGCCGCGTTGTGCTGTCTTTGTCACCAATCATTGCAATCATTTGGTGATAAGTCTCTACAGCAACCCTTTCAGCAATCAAATTGACGCGCACCATCGTTTTTAAATCGTTCGATTCGTCGTAAGTAGCATGACTGCGCTGGAGCAAGGTGGTCGGCGAAAAATCTGGCTCTCCGCCTAACTGAACGATGCGCTTGGCGATTCGATCGGCATGCGCTGACTCTTCATTAGCATGCACCATGAATTCCTCAGCAATTTTTGGTGATGCCAAGCCGGTCGCCATGAAGTGGTGGCGTTTATAGCGCAGCACACACACCAGCTCAGTAGCCAAAGAGTCGTTAAGCAGTTTGATGATGGCTTCGCGATGCGGGCCGTAAGCCGGCGTAATGGCACCGTCGTCGAGGCTTTTTTCGGCCGCCTTCAGCGCCACCGTATTGATCACCATGGAATCTGATTGCGCGCTGGGTAAATGCGATAGTTTTTTCATGATTAGTCTTTTTCGTTGAAATGGGCAACAGAAAAGTGACCGCGCCTGCCGGAGTTGGACTTCGCTTAGCGCAGTAAGTCCCTTCAAGGGCAATGTTGGACTCCCGCTTTGCGCTGTGCAGACCAAGACTGCAGCAGCGCAGGAACGCCAGCTGAACTTGCAGCCAGCCACATCAGGCGCCTGCCAGATACCCAGCGCCATGGGCGGGACAAGGTTGTCACAGCTCCCAAACCGGCTGCAAGCGCGACCAGCGAAAGAGGATATCGACGAGCATAAATGCCCAAAATAGGCTCGGCCAAATTAACTGCCACGCTAGCGGGCTGTTTGTGCCACCAGGACTGAGCAGCGACCCAAATCGCCCTCGTTAATACTGGTGTAGCTGCTGTTGACACTGCACTTCGCCTTGCGCCAGTTTGGGCTGATGCCGGGGCTGGTTTACCCGCCGCCATTTGCTGGGCTAAGGCTAAACGGGTTTGGGCTAGCCTTTGCAAGGGAGTTTGATTTTCTGAGGTATTCACGGCGTGTTTAATCGGCTTGAAGGAGCTGGGCGGTTCAGGTGGATGAAGTAAACATTGCCATATCTTTGTCCAACTGCGTTTTCAATTCGACAAATACATCGGTTGAGGCCGGTTTGGTGGCCTTCAGTATTGCCAGCAG